>JBDTHR010000134.1:0-6315 GCA_039936855.1 Nitrosospira sp.
GGCAACTTAAAGATATCGAGGTAGAACTTTACGTATCCGGTCTGAAATTGTGCTTTGTAAATAGCCAATTCCGGTAGAGAAATCGGAATAAACTGGCTGGACGATGGTGGCATGCCAAAAAAATCACTACCGAATTCCGTTCCCATTGCATTAACGATTACATTAATCCTGTATGTCGCGTCTTTCTCGTCTTGTTGAACAGCAAGCCCCTGTTTTCCCAGCCATCCTACCAATATTTGCTGCAGAAGATCCTGATCCGGGCTTATTCCAGCCGTGTTCAATATGACACTCGAGCCCGAAGGAATGGAAAGCATGCCTTGAGGTTCGGCAGGCAAGCTCCGCAGCACTGCTTCACTGATAAGGAGTTGCTCGATAGCGGTTCTTGACGACTGGGTTGTTCTTTGGGTAGTCGAGCAGCCTGCCGCCAACCCGATACAGGCGACACTTACGGCCATTTTCTTCAATAGTCCAATTATTCGTTCCATTTTATTCGTTCCATTCGTCAGCCTCTCCACGGGGCGATCATTTGACATCGCGTGCCAGGCGGATGCCCGAAAACTGGTAGCACGTGCTCGCGGGGAAGAAGTTGCGGAAGCTTGCACGAATCCGTTCCTTTGGCGTTGCGCAGGAGCCGCCACGCAGCACATACTGATTCACCATCGATCGGCTGTTGTATTCTCCTACTGCCTCGTTCCATATGCACGACATCGGTTCATTGGCATTTGCTTTTGCCGGGTTGTAGCTTGGGTAGGGAGAATAGCTCGACTGCGTCCATTCCCACGCATCGCCATAAAGCTGGGCAAGCCCTGCACTATCAGCCGTATCGGCAATGGTACCAGCAGAGCAAGGATGAAAACGGTTGTTATCGGCAAAACACCCATCTATGCTCTGTCGCGAAGCCGCATTCTCCCACTCGGCTTCGGTAGGTAGCCGCGCATCGCACCATCGTGCGAACGCGTCCGCCTCGTAAAGTGAGATGTGGATGGCAGGCAAACCCGGATCCAGCGGTATCGGTCCGCTGAGCGTGAATTCCGTCCAACCGTTGTCATTCCGGCGCCAGTATAGAGGATGGCTGTGTTCGTTGGCCTTCATCCAATCCCATCCTTCCACGAGCCATACCACGGGATTGTCGTACCCGCCCGTTTCCATGAAGTGAAGATATTCTCCGTTGGTAATCAGCCGCGATCCCAATTGGTAGGGTTGCAGATACTGCTTGTGCCGGGGAGATTCGTTGTCATAGCTGAACCCCTCGCCCTGGTAGCCGATCCCCACAAGTCCTCCATCGAAATGATGCCATTCGAGCGGATGCGGTGCCGTCGAGCGTGATGCGGATTGTCGTCCCTGCGGCGATTTATAGCATGGGTTCAACGGGCTCTGCGAAAAGAGGTGTTTGATATCGCTGAGTATAAGCTCCTGATGCTGCTGTTCATGATGCAGGCCAAGGACAACCAGCATGCGCAGCATTTCATCCTCGGCGGATTCTCGTAAAAGCCGGCCCATCCTTTCATCGATATTTCGGCAATAATCTCCGGTTACCAGCAATGAAGGTCGCGTGAACAGTCCGCGCTTGGGATCGGGATGCGGTTGCCCGGAGGCGTTATAGGAACTGAACATGGTGCTAAACGTGCCATGGAAGGGTTTAAACGGCTTTTCATAATGCTGGAGCACAAACATTTCGAAGAACCAGGCGACATGGCCCAGGTGCCACTTCACCGGACTGGTCTCGGGCATCGACTGGACGCAACAGTCCTCACCAAGCAGCGGCTTGACCAGTTCCAGTGTCCGGTTGCGGATAGCGGTATATTGAGGAAGTAGTGACGCCAGGGTCATGAGTGTGTCCTTTGACAAGAAGGGTTTTTCCCGAAGTTGGTTAGCGAACTCTGACTGAAAAATCAATAAGGATGTCAGGAGTAATGCTTGTTCTTGCGAAGTTTCTTTCATCGAAACTTCCCATTTTGAATCCTATCCGAAAGGCGCGATGAATACCGGGAGCGTACGCCAATTCATGGCGGGACAACAGATGCTGCCTGATGTCGGGTTGTCGGATCAAGATGAACGTACGAAGTGTTTAATGTTCTAAACTGGTATGGGTTATCGGCATGCAGCCGCAACAACCCGTGTCGGGAGAGCTTGAGCGAAAGATTGATTTGGTGACAACGCATTTACACCCAGGATTAACATGGTATCTAATCTATCGCCACGTCCGTTTTGATACGATGTGGCATACTTGTCCAGAGTTGGAGTTTACGTGAAAATTAAATTAATTTGCCTGATTCTCTTTACGCTTGGGGCGATTTCGACCGATTCGACATGGGCGAGAGGAGGGCATGGCGGCGGGGGACATGGACACGGTGGACACCATTATGGCGGGCATTATGGAGGCCATCATAACCATGGCGGTTACTACGGGGGTTTTTATCCAGGCTATGGATATGGCCTGGGCGGACTAGGATTGGGATTAGGTTTGGGTTATGGCTTGGGTTCTTATGGGGGTTATGGTTATAGAGGCTATGGTTATGGTGGTTACGGTGGCTATGGTTTCGGCGTGCCTTATGGGTACGGCTATTCCCCGGTAATAGCTGTGCCAGCGGCACCACAGGTTTATATTCAACAACAACAACCACAAACCATACAGGCTCCGCCACCGCCGCAAGCTAATTACTGGCACTATTGCAGGAATCCTGAGGGATATTATCCCTATGTAAAAAAATGTCCTGAGGGATGGCTTCAGGTGGCACCACAACCGGCGGATCAGAATTGAGTTTAAAAAAAGAACAACCATGTCAAGAAGCCATCGCTCGATTCCGTTGATACTCGCAATTTTTGCATCCTCATCTTTGATCTCGTGCGCAAGCATTCCCAGCGGGCCTGGCGTAATGGCATTGCCGGGCACGGGTAAAACCTTCGATCAGTTTCGTGAAGACGATGCTTACTGCAAACAGTACGCCAGTACACAAGTTGGGGGGGAGACGCCGAATCGCGCGTCGATACTCAGCGGTTTGGGAACTGCTGTCATAGGGACAGGTATAGGCGCTGCGGCAGGTGCGGCTTTCGGCGGAGGAACCGGTGCTGCGATTGGCGCCGGCAGCGGCCTTTTGTTGGGAGGATTGATGGGTACGAGTACTGCGCGGGATTCGGGAACTATCGGCCAGCAACGTTATGATGCGGGTTATGTCCAATGCATGTACGGTAAGGGTAACCGTGTACCGGTTTCAGGCCAGGTCATGGATAACTCTCAGTATCAACCCGCCCGGATGCCATCTCAACCGTCATCGAATACCGCGATGCCGCCTCCGCCGCCGCCGGGTAATCCCCCGCCGCCTCCGCCACAATACTAGGTCTCTGGTTTCTCGTTCTGTTCAAGTCGCCCGGTCAAGCAGTTCAATATGCGTCCCTGACGCACTGACCTACTCGCGTATTTCGGGACGAACATTCCCGTCGTATCTGGACGCAGGAGACGTACTGACTGCATTCTGATACTCGACGGCGCGGGAAGCGTCCCTCATGATGGAGGTTCATCTATGGCTTACGTGGAGGAGCTACCCCGCGAATCATCTTGTCCAGTTGGAAATCGGCTTTTTTGGATGCTCGTTCGTTTTCTTTTGTCAGCTCCTTTTGCACCAGTTCCGCAAAAACGACCAGGTCCTGCCGGGGATAAGTGTCCTGCACACCGCAGTCCTGAAAGAATTCCGCAATCCAGTGCGCATTGAGTTCGGCGCTTCCTGCTTCCCGCACATACTCATCCGCTGCCATTTTGACGTAGTCCGTCAGTTTAGGCATCTTTCTCCCCTTGTCCATGTCTATGAATGACTTTAGGTCTACTATGAACACCTGTCAAGGAACCTCTATTCCATGCTGAGGAATATATGACCCAACAAAATCTCAAGCTTAACGCTATAGCCGGCGAACGCGCCGATCTCGCAGATTTGTGCGATGTGAAATTCGACGACAGCTTTGTGCGTCGCCTCCCGGGCGACCCGGTGACGACCAATGTCCCGCGTGCAGTGCGCGGCGCAAGCTATACCCGCGTCGCGCCAACCCCTGTGCGCGCGCCACGGCTGCTTGCCTGGGCCGAACCCGTGGGAGAAATGCTCGGCATCTCGCCGCCGGGTTCACCTGTGGGCCTTGCGGCAGACGTGCTTGGCGGCAATCACGTCCTTCCCGGCATGCAACCCTATGCGGCACGCTATGGCGGTCATCAGTTCGGCCATTGGGCGGGGCAATTGGGTGACGGCCGAGCCATCACCCTGGGCGAAATACTCCGCCCTGGCGGCAGGCGGTTTGAGCTGCAGCTCAAGGGGGCCGGCCGAACACCCTATTCGCGCACCGCGGACGGTCGCGCGGTGCTCCGTTCATCAGTTCGCGAGTTCCTGTGCAGCGAAGCGATGCATTATCTTGGGGTGCCGACAACACGCGCATTGAGCCTGGTTGCAACAGGTGAATCAGTGGTGCGGGACATGTTCTATGACGGGAATTTGCAGCCCGAGATGGGTGCCATCGTCTGTCGCGTCGCACCCTCGTTCATACGTTTCGGCAGCTTCGAAATACTTGCCGCGCAGGATGAGCCCGATATCCTCAAACGCCTGGCTGATTACGTGATATGCGAGCATTTTCCTGAACTGAAAATACCTTCTTCCTCTACACATTCCCTATCAGCCGACGTTTCGGCACCCTCGATCTATGCCCGCTGGTTCGAGGAGATCTGTCGGCGTACCGGGTTGCTGGTTTCCCACTGGATGCGCGTAGGCTTTGTCCATGGCGTAATGAATACCGACAATATGTCGGTCCTGGGATTGACAATGGACTATGGGCCTTACGGCTGGCTGGAAGGTTTCGATTTTCAATGGACGCCCAACACGACGGATGCACAGGGGCGCCGTTACTGCTTCGGTAACCAGGCGCAAATCGCGCAATGGAATCTTATCCGTCTTGCGAACGCGCTCGCGCCGCTGATCGAGGATCAAGCCGCGCTGGAGCGTGGATTAGCAGTCTATGGCGAAACCTTCAATGACACGTGGCGCGAAATGCTGGCCAATAAGCTCGGATTCGCCTCACTGAACCATGGAGATGACGACGTGCTCATTAGCGAGCTGTTCGATCTGCTGCAGCAGGTCGAGACTGATATGACGTTGTTCTTTCGTGCCCTGATGGAGGTACCTGTGGAAGATACCTCCGGAAGCACAGCCGGAAAGGTGCGCAACTCGGCGACGGATAACTCGGCCAATTCAGGCAATGTGGGTCATATGGATGACCGGGCACTGGCGGAACTATTCCGGAGGGCATTCTATGATGAGCAGCGAGCATTCGAACCCGCACAGATTGGCCGCCTCGCCGGTTGGTTGCGCCGCTATATTGCGCGGATACATCTGGAGGATAGCCCGCCGGATCTGCGTCGCCAGCGGATGAGCCGCGCTAATCCCAAGTATGTACTGCGCAATTATCTTGCTCAGCAGGCAATTGAAGCGCTGGAGCAGGGTGATGCTTCTGTCATTACACGGCTTATGGAGGTTTTGAAACGACCTTATGACGAACAACCAGAGCATGACGAGCTTGCGAATCGGCGTCCCGAGTGGGCGCGGCACAAGGCGGGTTGCTCGGCACTATCGTGCAGTTCGTAGCTTTCGGGGATATTGCCATAGTGAAAGCCAGTATCGTTTTTATCAGCGCCCTTTCCATCACTCATCCTGAATATGTGAGGTACCGTACATAAAATCCGCATGAATGCCGCTATCATTTTGCCCTTACATTCGTGAGTTGCGAATGCCATATCCCGCCCACCGGACGAGGTAGACCATGGGTAATGTCGCACATGCGAATTCTTGTCACACGCTTACTTGGCCCGGGTTGCATGCCGGAGCGCTGGCAATGCGTGCCAGGCCTGTCTACCTCGGGCTTTTGAATGAACGCTGCAACGACCACCACCAGATCGATGAGCTGGCACTTAGGTCCTCGCATGTTTTTTTGTCGCGGAAGCTGGAAGCCGCCAGCAAGCTCATCTGTGATTTGCCTGACCATGTGCAATTGCTACCGTCCTGGATAGAACGCAGCGCGGATCATACGGGACGCCAATACCAGGCATACCTGGCCATCCGCAAGGCGGGAGGAGACAGGCGGTATTTCAGCAGCAAGTCGCATGCACTGTATTTTCTTCGATCGGTGGCGCCGACCAAGCTGGTCGATGGCGCCTGGCTTTATGGCCTGCTGCGCCGCTGGAATGATGCACGATTTGCACCGCTGATCCGTATTTATCTGGAAGAGCTCGGCGGAGGCTTGCCGGACAAGAATCACGTCTTGCTGTACCGCAAGCTGCTCGCA
>JBDTHR010000135.1:0-3862 GCA_039936855.1 Nitrosospira sp.
CCGCCAGCGCCACCTGGATTTTCTCCAGCCGTATTTCTGCCAGGAAATGTATCGCCTGGGCGTCCAGAGTCATGCGTTGCGCCCGCAATGCCACCTGCTGCGCCGACTCCTCGCCGCTTACATACAATACATTAGACGTGGCGGATATCTGCGACATATGACATAGCGCTTGCAGCAACAACGTGGATTTGCCTATTCCCGGATCACCCCCCAGCAGCACCACACCGCCATGCACCAGGCCGCCACCCAATACGCGGTCAAACTCGGCCATGCCGGTAGAGTAACGCTGCTCCTTCCCCGTTTTTACCTCGCTCAAGCTTTGCACCTGCCCTGTTTCGGATACCGGCGTAAAGCGGGTCACGGCTTTTTCAGCGATCACCTCCACCAGCGTGTTCCATGCCTGGCAATGCGGGCACTGACCCTGCCATTTCAAGGTCTGGCCGCCGCACTCGGTGCAGGAATAAGTGGATTTGGGTTTAGCCATAGAAAACAGCTCTGCAGTCGCTACGGATAAATTTTGTCATTTCACAGTCCCGGAGAATACGTTTTGATTAACGGAATTGCTTTATAAATGCCATGGTCTATATATAGCAATTGCGCTGATATTACAAAAATTATTCGTTGAAGGACGTCTCACCGCCCTTATCGAGCGGTCGGTCAAAACCTCGGCGTTACGGGAGGATTCTGCCGGGCAAAACCACGCAAACCCGTGAGCGATACCAACGGTGCGCCGATTGACGCTATATAATCCATTGTTCGTCAGTAGCAACAATGCTGCACCTTTTGATAGCCCGGTTTCCTATGAGCGCGTCCACCAACGATAGCCCCTCGAACACCTCGATCCCTGGAGCGTACGCGCCGCTCAAGTTACAGACGTTCAAATTTTTTTGGCTCGCATCTCTCGGTTCCAATATCGGCACCTGGATCAACGCGGTAGCCTCCGGCTGGGTAATGACTGACCTCTCGCCCTCACCGGTAATGGTTTCGCTTGTTCAGGCAGCGGCATCATTGCCGATGGTACTGTTCGCACTGATTGCGGGCGCGCTCACCGATATCGTCGACCGGCGCCGCTATTTGCTCGCAACACAAATATGGATGGCGCTGGCAGCCGCCACGCTGGCTTTCCTGTCTGCCATCGATCAGCTTGATGCATGGTACCTATTGATCCTGACCTTCGCCATGGGTATCGGCGCATCGATGGCAACACCTGCAATGAACGTCACCGGCCCCGAACTCGTTCCCAGAAACCTGCTGCCGCAAGCTGTTGCCCTGAGTTCGCTATCAATGAACCTCTCGCGCTCCATCGGCCCCGCCATTGGCGGCTTTATGCTGTCCCAGCTAGGCCCATGGGCGGCTTATAGCCTGAACGCAATTTCGTTTATCGGCATGATACTGATGTTGTGGCGCTGGAAACCTCAACCGGATGAGCGCTCCCTGCCGCCCGAACGCTTCTTCCAGGCACTGCGTGCAGGATTGCGCTATGCGCGCATGGCGTCGCCGTTTCGCGCCGTTCTGATCCGCTCCACCGCGTTCATCGTCTTCACGATTTCCGCATGGGCGCTACTCCCGCTGATCGCGCGCAATGAGCTTGCGGGCGGACCGGAAACCTATGGATTTCTCCTGACCTTTGTCGGCATTGGCGCGGTTGGCGCTGTTATTAGTTTGCCGAGGCTTCAGGCGCATGTCTCGCGCGACCGCCTGGTACTTGTCGCGAGCATAGTGTATGCGTTGACCATCGTAGCCCTGGCGACGGTCCGGAGCGAAGCGGTATTATACGGAGTCATGCTGATTGCCGGCGCCGCGTGGGTCACCGTGCTGTCTTCGCTGCAGGTCGCGGCGCAAATTTCGGTGCCCACCTGGGTTCGGGGACGTGCGTTATCGCTCTACATCATGGTGATTTCCGCCGGGATGGTACTCGGTAGTCTCTTATGGGGATGGTTTGCCTCGGAAGCCGGCATTCCTGCAGCCCTGATGGTCTCGGCCGCGGGCGCCGTGGCGGCAGCACTAGCTGCCCGCGGATTCAGTCTGGGAGCCCAGGAAGCGCCTGACCTGGCGCCATCCGATCATTGGGCACCGCACCCGCCGGCCGCGGAAGAACTGGACCGGCGACGGGGTCCGGTTTTGGTTACTATTGAATATGAGGTTGCGCTAGACCAGCGCGTGGCATTCCTGGATGCGATACAACCCCTAGGCGCGTTACGCCGCCGTGATGGTGCGTTCGCCTGGGGCATCTTTGAAGATATTACCGCGCCCGGCCGCTACGTCGAGTTCTTCCAGCATGACTCATGGCTCGATCATTTGCGTCAGCATACGCGCGTTACGCGCGAGGACCAGCGCGTCCAGGAAAATGTCCTCCGTTTTCATACGGGCGGCAAACCGCCAATAGTTTCTCATTTTGTCGGCGGTGCGCCAGTTACGCTCATGGACACTTCAGTTGCGGGCGACCCATAAAACCGCATACCTGCCTTGCTACGTTCGCCGCGCTTCGTTCTCGCCAGTTGCGGTTGCATCCGCCGCAGCCGTCCCTGCCCTTATTTTCGTTTTCCACAAGGAGCATAAATCATGATAGATATACGTCGCGCTTAGGATCGTGGTCATACACATCTCGGCTGGCTGAATTCCTGGCACAGTTTTTCTTTTGGGGATTACTACGACCCCAAACATACGCAGTTTCGTGCATTGCGCGTAATCAACGATGATTCCGTCGAGCCGGGGCGTGGTTTTGGCACCCATGCGCACAGCGATATGGAAATCGTCAGCTATGTGCTGGAGGGCGCGCTTGCGCACAAGGACAGCATGGGTACCGGCTCCATTATTCGCCCGGGCAGCGTGCAGCGCATGAGCGCGGGCACGGGTGTGCAACATAGCGAGTTCAATCCTTCCCAGAGCGAAAAGGCTCATTTTCTGCAAATCTGGTTCTTGCCCAACAAGACGGGAATTTCTCCCGGCTATGAGGAAAAATACTTTGACGACACAGAAAAGCGCGTGAAATTACGATCGATTGCTTCGCCGGATAGCGCGGATGGGTCAGTAGAAATTCACGCCGATGCGAGATTATTCGCCGCGCTGGTGGACGGCGGCGAGCGGGTTGAGCAAACTATCGTACCAGGTGGTCATGTTTATGTTCACGTTGCTCGTGGCGAGGTATCGCTGAACGGTACCCGCCTGCACGCAGGTGACGGCGCCAGCCTTACGGATGAAAGTCACCTGGTTCTCGATCAAGGCCAGAAAGCGGAGGTACTTGTTTTCGAGCTGCGGTAAAGCTAGCCTATGGGTCTTGAGAAATTTCTACCTCGCGATAGATTCCTGTTGCTATAGATTTCACAACAGAGATGTCGTTAAAACCATGGAAACGCACGCATTTTTCTACCTTTTCGATTTCGATATCGTTTCGTGGACCAACGATTATTTTCTTTATAACACTCAAGCCTTTGAGGTCGAGCTCGTACCTTTTTTTCGTTGATGAACCGTTCTTCGATATTGGTCCATAAATAGAGTCATAAATTATATTTCCTGAATCTTCTATTTGGAGCACGCCATAATGTGGGTCATCAGATTCACCACCCTGTTTCTGCAACAGTAATCGGACCTCCTGTTCTTCATTAAAAAGATCAGATTTAGTAGACCATAAGGCTTCCAAGGTATTGTCCTCATTACTAAAGTTCTGCATTGAAAGTCCACTATCGTCTGGTTTTAGCAGCATGGATAATTCGGTTTGCAAGAGCTTAACAAGGCTATAGTGGACCCCGATTTCCAGACAATAATTTAAGATGGTAGCCTGCTATAAAAAAGGTGCGGGCAATGAGTGAAAGAAAACGCAAGAATTTTAGTGGTGAGTTCAAAGCCAAGGTAGCACTTGAAG
>JBDTHR010000136.1:0-21189 GCA_039936855.1 Nitrosospira sp.
TAATCTTTATTGGGTCACTTCGTCGAGATCTCGCATCAGGTTAGCCATTTCTATCGCGACCAGCGCTGCTTCGGTTCCTTTACGGCTCATGCGTGTCAATGCCTGGTCATCGGTATCCGTGGTGAGAATGCCGTTGGCGATGGGGATACCGGTATCCAGTTGCACCGCGGCGACGCCGCTGGTGGATTGATTGGATACGATCTCGAAATGATACGTGTCACCGCGTATCACCGCGCCCAACGCGATCAGCGCATCAAACTGGTCGGTCAAAGCCATCTTTTGCAGCGCCATGGGAATTTCCAGCGCGCCAGGAACGGTCACGAGAAGCATGCCCGATTCCTCCACGCCGCGCTTCACCAGTTCCGCAGTGCAGGCACTGAGCAGTCCCTCGCTCACATCGATGTTAAAACGACTCATAACGATGCCGATACGCAACTCTCCGCCGTTAAGATCGGGCTCTAGTTCAAGAATTTTTTCGTAATGCGCCATGTTTTACTCCTTTAAACAAACCTGTCGGTCGCAGATAGCGTGCAAACCGGTTATTGGACAATCGGCCACCCGGCGCATTCATCTGAATTTTTCCAGGTGCACCGGGTGTCGTTAGACGATATTCCCCGACCCTCGCTGATCTATTGCGCTAATTTGTCTTTAGCGGCCTGGTGGCCGGCTTTTCCTCCGGCTCCAGATATCCGGTTACTTCCAGTCCAAAACCCGCCATGCTCGGCATTTTTCGCGGGACGGCCAGCAACCGCATCTTGCCCACGCCAAGATCCTTGAGTATCTGTGCGCCAATCCCATAATCACGCAAGTCTGTCCTGGCAGCAACGCGATGTGTGGATTTGGCCGGCATTACGCGCTCCATCAGCTCACTCGCACTTTCCCTGCAATGCAGCAGTACGATAACGCCGCTACGCCCACGCGCGATGACCTGAAGCGTATCGTTTATGCTCCAGGAATGCGTCTCATCAGCGATATCGAGCAGATCGATGACGGAAAGCGGCTCATGCACCCGCACCAGAGCTTCAGTAACGGGATCGATCGTACCCTTCACTAAAGCCAGATGGGTGGCGTTAACCGTTTTGTCGAGATAGGCGACGAGACGGAATTCGCCGTGAATCGTCTGGATGGGACGCTCGGCCACGCGTTTGACAAGACTCTCGGTACGGCTGCGATAATGAATGAGATCTGCGATCGCGCCAATTTTGAGCTGATGCCTTCCGGCAAATTCGATCAGATCCGGCAGGCGCGCCATACTCCCGTCGTCCTTTAAAATTTCGCAGATTACGGAAGCAGAACTCAACCCCGCCAATTTTGCCAGGTCACAACCGGCTTCCGTGTGACCTGCGCGCACGAGCACCCCCCCCGTTTGCGCCATCAACGGAAAAATGTGCCCTGGCTGGACAATATCATCGGGCTTCGAATCCTGGTTTACCGCCACCTGCACGGTACGTGCGCGATCGCCCGCTGAAATACCGGTGGTAACGCCACTGGCCGCCTCAATGGAAACCGTGAAATTCGTGCCCAGCGGTGATCGGTTGGCAACCACCATCAGCGGTAGATTCAGCTTGCGGCAGCGCTCCTCGGTCAACGTCAGGCAGATCAGGCCCCGCCCATGCGTCGCCATGAAATTGATTGCTGCCGGGGTGACGAAATCAGCGGCCAGGACCAGATCTCCTTCATTTTCCCGATTTTCCTCATCCACGAGGATTACCATCTTGCCGGCCTTGATGTCGGCAATTATTTCTTGAATCGAGCTGATTACCATGTCAGATTTCAATCGCCCTCATGCAATTCCCATCAATCGCTCTACATATCGCGCCAACATATCCACTTCCAGGTTTACTTTGGCACCCGTCTTCAGCTCCTTCAATGTCGTGGCGGCCAGGGTGTGAGGGATGAGATTGATCTCCAGCTCGTCTCCTGCTATCCGGTTTACCGTCAGGCTGACGCCGTTCACCGCGATTGAACCCTTTCTGGCAATATACTTTAATAATGCGTCCGGCGCCTTGATCACCAATGTATGACTTTCGCCCACGGGCTCCAGCCTGGTGACTTCGCCGCTTGCGTCCACGTGGCCGCTCACCAGATGGCCGCCAAGCCTGTCGGACAACCGCAGTGCCTTTTCAAGGTTGACTTGCCCGCCGGCCTTATCCAGGCCTTCTGTACATTCTAATGTTTCACGCGAGACATCGACGGAAAACATATTGTTTGCTACACCGGTGACAGTAAGGCATACGCCATTCACTGCAATGCTGTCTCCCGTTTTCACATCTTCCAGGTCCAGCATGCCCGACGCAATACTCAAGCTTATGCCTCCCTCCAGGGAACGGATTTGCTTTATCTCTCCGACAGCTTCGACGATTCCCGTAAACATCAAACTCACTCTGCCTTTAAATACGATAAACTCGTCGCCCGCGCCTGCCCATATATGACGTGCGGCAATTTGCCGCATGGTCGCGAGTGGCAATATACGCTAATGTTCGGGATATCCCGAACAAATCGTCCGTGAGGCGCCCGGTTGACAACCCAGCTGATAAAATAAGGATGACCAGGTACACGGCCATGCTCGTAATCGTTGGCCTGGCCTGCGATACAAAACCAGGTGTTTCTCCTGTGTTTCTGAAGTGACATCATACACAAAGACACCGCACACAGACCAGCAACAGAAATGTTCAGTGATCTCAGCCAATCGCCGTTAAGCAAAAATCTGCAACGCCTGTTCCTGCTCAGGAATATCGTGATTGCCGCGCAGTGCCTGACTTTTGCCTTGACGTACTGGGTGCTCAACATGCAACTGCCCTGGGCGGAAATGGTGGCGGTAACAGTGATGCTGGCGGTGCTGAACCTGGCGACATGGATACGTCTGCGTCGCAAATGGCCGGTTTCGAGCATCGAGTTTTTCGCTCAGCTGCTGGTTGATGTTTTTGCATTGAGCGCTCTGCTGTATTTCAGCGGCGGGTCGACAAACCCGTTTATATCGCTGTATCTCCTGCCGCTGACGATAGCTGCCGCCGCGCTGCCCTGGGCCTACACCTGGGTGATGGCTGCCGTGACAATAAGTTGCTATACGCTGATGCTGTTTTATTACCTGCCGCTGCCGCATGATCATGACGAACACAGCAGTGAGTTTAACCTTCATGTGTCGGGCATGTGGTTGGCCTTCGTGTTGAGCACCATGTTAATTGCCTGGTTTGTCGTCAAGATGGGCATATCCATTCGTGAACGGGACAAGGACCTGGCACTGGCGCGCGAACAGGCGTTGCGCAACGAACAGATCATTGCTTTGGGCACGCTGGCGGCCGGCGCCGCGCATGAGCTCGGTACGCCGCTGGCGACGATGGCGGTCGTCACCGGGGAACTGCAGGACGAATATAAGGAAAATCGCGAATTTCAGGATAACATCAGGATACTTCGCGACCAGATCACCCAGTGTAAACGTACGCTGACGCAATTACTGGCTGATGCCGGACAGGCAAGGGCCGAGGAGGGCAGTGGCCAGGCTGTCGACTCTTTTTTGCGCCAGGTGCTGGATAAATGGCAATTGATGCGTCCTTCTGTCCAGTTTACTTACCGGGACAGCGGCGTAAAGCCTGCCCCAAAAATACTCAATACGCAATTGCTGAGCCAGTCGATTTTGAATTTGTTGAACAATGCAGCGGATGCGTCCCTGAAACATATCGAGATCGAAGTCAGCTGGAATTACCAGGAGTTGCATCTTCAAATTCTCGATTATGGGGATGGGTTATCCGGAGAAGCGGTACAGCGTGCGGGTCAGCCATTCTTTACGAGCAAAGCCCCGGGGCAGGGTTTCGGGATAGGTTTATTTCTGGCAAACGCGAATATCGAGCGGTTTGGCGGCAAGGTGCGCCTGACCAATCGGGTAGGCGGCGCTTGCACTCAAGTTACATTACCCCTGATACGGCAATCGATATGACAGAGTTATCAACAGCAGAAGAGGATGATCGCCCCGCGTTACTGATTGTCGACGATGACTCGACTTTTTGTACGGTACTTGCGAACGCAATGGCCAAACGTGGATTTAACGTTACCTGTGCGCATACCGTCGAGCAGGCCCTGGAGTGCGCGGAGGTTTGTACGCCGGAGTATGCCGTAATCGATCTCAGGTTGCCCGGCGTTTCAGGATTGACCCTGGTTGAAAAATTGACTGCGCTTGACCCCGGTACCCGAATTGTCATGTTGACCGGTTACGCCAGTATTGCTACCGCGGTGGAAGCAATTAAACTCGGGGCAATGCATTATCTGGCGAAACCGGTCGACGTCAATGAAATCATGATGGCGTTCGAGCGCACCACAGGGGATGCGGATATTCAGATCAGCGCGCATCCGTTATCCGTCGGTCGTCTTGAATGGGAGTATATCCAGCGGGTATTGAATGAGAATAAAGGCAATGTTTCCGTAACGGCAAGAGCACTGAATATGCATCGGCGCACCTTGCAACGCAAGCTCACCAAGAACCCCGCTAAAACATGAATTCTGATCCGATCGATTTCAAACGATTTATGAAAAGCCGGCGGTGAGCCGTATATCTGTTCCCACCATCCGCACATCGTTTATCTTGAGCGTGCGCTTATCCGCAAGATCTGCCAGTTCGGGCAATTTCATCATTCCGCGCGCCGCGTCACCTATCAGACAGGGTGCGAGATAAATTACCAGCTCATCCACCAGCCCCGCATTGATGAGAGCGCCATTCAGTTTGAAGCCGGCCTCGATCAGCACTTCATTTATTTCAAAATCGGCCAGCTGCTGCATCATGCCAGCGAGATCAACACGGCCATCTTCTCCCGGCAATACGATTACACGAGCGCCCACTTCACGCAATGCCATGATTTTCCCCTCGCCGGCGGTCGCAGTAAAAATCAGTTCTCCACCGCCACGCAACAGCCCGGCATCCACCGGAATATCGAGCCAGCTGTCGACTACCACGCGCAACGGCTGCCTGGAGGTGTTTACATGGCGTACCGTGAGTTGCGGATCGTCCGCCAGGACCGTGCCGATACCGGTTAAAACCGCGCAGGAGCGGGCACGAAGTCGATGACCGTCGCGTCGTGCCGCTTCTCCGGTAATCCATTGACTGGCGCCATTGTCGAGTGCGGTTTTGCCGTCGAGGCTGGCGGCAATTTTCATCCTGATCCAGGGACGCTTGCGTGTCATGCGCGAGATAAAACCGATATTGAGCGCTTTTGCTTCTGCTTCCATCAGGCCGGCTTTTACCTCTATCCCCGCTGCTTTCAGGAATGCGCGGCCTCTGCCTGATACCAGGGGGTTCGGATCTTCCATGGCTATTATCAGTTTCGCAATGCCCGCCCTGGTCAATGCCTCGGTACAAGGGGGCGTGCGTCCATGATGACTGCAGGGCTCCAGCGTGAGATAGGCGGTCGCACCTTGCGCTGCCGCCCCGGCAGCGGCGAGCGCGTTTATCTCGGCGTGATGTCCGCCTGCACGTTCGTGCCAGCCGCTGCCGATGACCTGATCGTTGCGCACCAGCACGCAGCCTACGCGGGGATTGGGGCTCGTGCTATACAGTCCTTTTTCGGCAAGCCGCAAAGCCTGGGCCATAAAGCTGTAATCGGTCGACGAAAACATGGGAGATCCATTATTTCAACTGATCGAAAGTGCAGAACAGGATTTACCTCTTTGGTGCGGTTTTTCTTTATCCGGGTTTATTCCGGCGAAGATATGAAGAAATCATGGATTCGCGAAGTGCCCCTCAGGATTTTTTTTCTACTCTCCTCTTCTGCGGTTTTTGCAGCTCTTTGATGGCATTGTGAAAATCGTCCGCATCCTGGAAGCTTCTGTAAACCGACGCAAAGCGGATATAAGCGACTTTGTCCAGTTTGTAGAGCTCCTCCATCACCATTTCGCCAATCCTGCGCGAAGGTATCTCGCGTTCGCCCAGGTTTAAAAGCTTTTGCACAATGCGATCCATCGCCCCATCCACCTCCGCGGTTGGGACCGGACGCTTGTGTAGCGCCCGCACGAAGCTTGTAAGCAATTTCTTACGATCGAACTCAGCGCGATTACCGTCCTGTTTTACCACTTGAGGTAAACGCAATTCCACTGTCTCATAAGTGGTAAAGCGTTTATCGCAGGTGAAACAACGGCGGCGGCGACGTATCTTGTCGCCTTCCTCGCTGACGCGGGAATCTATCACGCTTGTGTCGTCTGCGTTGCAGAACGGGCATTTCATGGCACAAAATCAGGGGGGGAATAGTTGCGATCAATCAACGGGTGCCGCTCAGCGGGCAGGGGCGGAAACAATACCTGCCTGTGGGATGTAATCAGCACTTTATTCCATACACCGGGAATTTTGCGCAGAGTGCTTTTGCCTGTTCCGCCACTTGCGAAATCACCGCGACATCCGTGGGTGCGTCCAGCACATCCGCAATCAGGTTTGCCAATTGCTCCGCCTCTATTTCCCTAAAGCCGCGCGTCGTAATTGCAGGTGAACCGATACGGATTCCGCTGGTGACAAAAGGCTTCTGCGGATCGTTGGGAATGGCATTCTTATTGACCGTAATGTGCGCCCGCTCCAGAGATTCCGCCGCCAGCTTGCCTGTAATACACTTGGCACGAAGGTCCACCAGAAACATATGGCAGTCGGTGCGTCCCGACACGATGCGCAGGCCGCGCTTCTGCAACACCTTGGCCATGACGCGCGCGTTGCCGATCACCTGTTCCTGGTAATTCTTGAACTCTTTACTCGCAGCTTCTTTAAAC
This sequence comes from Nitrosospira sp., assembly GCA_039936855.1. Lineage (GTDB taxonomy): Bacteria > Pseudomonadota > Gammaproteobacteria > Burkholderiales > Nitrosomonadaceae > Nitrosospira. The sequence goes on from JBDTHR010000136.1 coordinate 6,739, forward strand.
GCTACCGCCTTGGCTGCAATCACGTGCATTAACGGCCCACCTTGGGTCTGGGGGAAAATTGCGGAATTAAGCGCTTTCTCGTGCTCTGGCTTGGCCAGGATGAAGCCGCCGCGCGGCCCACGTAGTGTCTTGTGCGTGGTGCTGGTGACAAAATCGGCAATACCGACGGGATTGGGATAAAAACCCGCTGCCACCAGTCCGGCGTAATGCGCCATGTCTACGAATAAGTACGCTCCTATTTCATCCGCGATCTTTCGAAAACGCTTCCAGTCTATTACAAGCGCATAAGCGGAAGCGCCTGCTACGATCATTTTGGGCTTGTGTTCGTGCGCCAGGCGGGCTACTTCTTCATAATCGAGCTCTTCGGTTTCAGGATCGAGTCCGTACGAAACGGCGTTGAAAATTTTTCCGCTGAGATTGACTGAAGCACCATGAGTCAAATGGCCGCCATGGGCGAGTGACATGCCCAGCAACGTATCTCCGGGCTTCAATGCCGTCAGATATACGGCGGCATTGGCCTGTGAACCGGAATGCGGCTGAACATTAACGTACTCCGCACCAAACAACCCTTTCAGCCGGTCTATCGCCAGCTGCTCCACAACGTCTACATATTCACAGCCGCCGTAGTACCGCTTGCCGGGATAGCCTTCAGCATATTTATTCGTCAACACCGTTCCCTGCGCTTGCATCACCGCGGGGCTGGCATAATTTTCCGAGGCGATCAGCTCGATATATTCTTCCTGGCGTTGTTCTTCACTTTTTATTGCCTGCCAGAGATCGGGGTCGACCTGTTGCAGGGTCAAATTCGGGGACAGCATAGCGGTTCAGTCCTTGGTATCAATTAAAGAAAATCTGTATATATTGTATAGATAATTATCTCGTCGAATTTTTAAAACTTTATTACGACTATACGTCGAGATTTCTCACTCCCAATGCATTGTTTTCGATGAATGCACGTCGCGGCTCGACCACGTCACCCATCAGCGTGGTGAAAATTTCGTCGGCGGCGATGCTATCCTCGATCTGGGCACGCAGGAGTCGACGACTTGCGGGATCCATTGTGGTTTCCCACAACTGTGTCGGATTCATTTCACCCAAGCCCTTGTAACGCTGTGTCCCGATACCTTTTTTTATCTCCTGCAGCAGCCAGTCAAGCGCTTGTTTGAAATTGCTGACCGCCCGCTTTTGATCACCGCGTTTGACGTAGGCTGTGGGTCCCATCAATCCATCGAGCACTTCAGCAGTTTGTTTGATTTGGACATAGTCACCGCTCTGCAAAAATTCCTGATCAAGGTAGGAGACGCGCACATTACCGTGATGCATGCGGGACACTTTCAACCGAAACTCTTCGGTAGCCACATCGTATTCAGGCGCAATTTTTACGCTGGAAACGTGCGCCGCGAGCCTGGCTGCACTTTCCGCGGCAAGGCGCTCGCTGCTTAAATCAATCTCGGGATACTGGAGCAATGTATGCATTACTTCGCTGTCGATAAGGCGACTCATGCGCTCGATCACGGCTTCGGCCAGCAGGTATTCATTGGCGATCTTTTCCAGGGTCTCGCCGACAAGAGGCGGCTCATCTTCCTGGTTATGCAATTCGGCGCCGTCCAGTGCCAGACCCAACAGGTATTGCTTAAGTTCATGGTCGTCCTTGACGTAGCGTTCCTGCTTGCCGTGCTTAATCTTGTACAGCGGTGGCTGGGCAATGAATATATGGCCACGCTCGATCAATTCCGGCATTTGCCGATAGAAAAAAGTAAGCAGTAAAGTACGTATGTGCGACCCGTCCACGTCTGCGTCCGTCATGATGATGATACGGTGGTAACGCAATTTGTCGGGATTGTATTCGTCCTTGCCGATTCCGGTGCCGAGCGCAGTGATGAGCGATGTGAGTTCCTGCGACGAAATCAACTTGTCAAAACGGGCTCTTTCGACATTCAGTATTTTCCCTTTCAACGGCAGGATCGCCTGAAATTTTCGGTCGCGCCCCTGCTTCGCCGACCCGCCTGCGGAATCCCCTTCGACCAGATACAACTCGGAGAGCGCGGGGTTTTTTTCCTGGCAATCGGCGAGCTTTCCAGGCAAGCCCATGCCGTCCAGCACGCCTTTACGCCGTGTCAATTCACGCGCCTTTCTCGCTGCTTCGCGTGCTCGCGCCGCATCGATTATTTTTCCGCATATCGTCTTGGCATCCAGCGGATGCTCCAACAGAAATTCCGTCAATTTTTGCGATACGATTTCCTCCACCGCGGGACGCACTTCCGAGGAGACGAGTTTTTCCTTGGTTTGAGAGGAAAATTTGGGCTCGAATAACTTCACGGATAAAACACAGGATAATCCTTCACGCATATCATCGCCGGAAGTTTCAATTTTGGCTTTTTTTGCCACCTCGTTTTTTTCGATATAGCTGTTGAGCGTACGCGTCATGGCAGCGCGTAAGCCGGTGAGGTGGGAGCCTCCATCCTTTTGGGGAATGTTATTGGTAAAGCACAATACCTGTTCGGAATAGCTGTCGTTCCACTGCATCGAGACTTCAACTGTGATGTTGTCTCTTTCGCCGGAAGCATAGAAAATATTCGGGTGAAGAACCGACTTGGCGCGGTTGACATACTCGACGAAGCTTCGTACTCCCCCAACGAAAGCGAAAATTTCTTCCTTGGCGTTGCGCTGATCAACCAGATGAATTTTAACACCGTTGTTGAGGAAGGAAAGTTCGCGCAGGCGCTTTGCAAATATATCATAGTGATATTCAATATCGCCGAAGATATCCTTGCTTGCGAGGAAGTGTACTTCCGTACCGCGGCGCTCGGTCTTGCCGGTGACAGCCAGCGGTCCTACGGGAACGCCCATGCGGAACTCGATGTGATGAACCTGTCCGTTTCGGCGGATAGTCAGGCGCAACCATTCCGACAGGGCATTGACCACGGAAACGCCAACCCCGTGCAGCCCCCCTGATACCTTGTACGAATTGTCGTCAAACTTGCCACCGGCATGCAGTTCGGTCATGACGATTTCAGCAGCCGAGCGTTTCAGTTCGTCATCGTGCTTGATACCGGTAGGGATACCCCGGCCATTGTCCTGTACGGTTAGCGAATTGTCGGGATGAATGATCACCGAGATTTCATCACAATGACCCGCCAGGGCTTCGTCGATGGCGTTATCCAGCACCTCGAATACCATATGATGCAAGCCGGTGCCGTCACTCGTATCGCCTATGTACATGCCCGGCCGCTTGCGCACGGCATCAAGTCCTTTCAGGATTTTGATACTGTCCGAACCATAAGCGGTCGAACTTTCATTTTTTTGCTGTCGAGTACGGTTTTTGTCGTTCATTATGCTGTTTCTCCGGTTGTCTTCAGTTTCACGTGAAACGTTGACCGTGTTCCATTCCACCTATCCGGCAGGAATAGCTACGCAAAACTGGTTTTAATAGCGGGTCGGCGCTATTGACGGGCTGCTCTTGTTGTTCATATTCTCATCGGCATCACGACATACTTGAAATCATTGTTGCCGGGGATGGAAATAAGTGCACTACTGTTGGCGTCGCCAAACGCGCATCGTACCGTTTCGCAACTCAGATGGTTCAGCACATCCAGAAGGTAGGTGATATTGAAGCCGATATCCAGTGCTTCGCCTTCATACTCGATCTCCAACTCTTCCTGCGCTTCTTCCTGCTCGCTGTTATTACATACGATACGAAGATTCCCTGAAGTCAATATCAGTCGGACGCCACGGAATTTCTCGTTGGATAAAATCGATGCGCGCTGCAGGGTCTGCAAAAACAACATCCGATTCAAATCAAACTGTTTCTGGTAGCCCTCAGGGATGACACGGTTGTAGTCGGGAAATTTACCATCCACAACTTTCGATACCAATATCACATTTGAAAAGGTGAAGCGGACCTGATTCTGCAGGAGCTCCACTGTGACAGGCTCATCAGTTTCATTCAGCAACCTGGTCAGTTCCAGTACTACCTTGCGCGGCAGAATGACTTCTTTTTTTTCCTGAGGCGCTGGCAATAACATCAAGGCAAATGCCAGGCGGTGACCATCGGTAGCGACAACCTTCAGTTGATTATCCTCCATCAGTAAAAGAAGGCCGTTCAGATAGTAACGGATATCCTGTTGAGCCATCGCATATTGGACCATGGACAGGATATGTTTCAGCTCTTTTTGCTGTACGGTTAGTTGTGCCTGAGGTTCTGTGCTTCCGGGAAATTTAGGGAAATCTTCGACCGGCAGGGTTTGTAAATTAAAACGGCTTTTCCCCGCTTTGGCATGAAGCCTGTTATCACCGGTTTCCAGAGTTACCTGAACCTTGTCAGGAAGAGCACGCAATATGTCCTGAAGTTTTTTTGCCGGTACCGTAACCGAGCTTTCTTCATTTACCGTATTAGCGTCCTCTATGGACGTGGTTATCTGAATTTCCAGATCAGTTGCGATAAACGAAATTTTCTCCTGCTTTCGCTCTATCAACACGTTGGAAAGTATCGGTAGCGTATGGCGACGCTCGACAATACCGGTAACCGTTTGCAATGGTTTAAGTAAAGTATCCCGATCTGTTTCTATTAGTTTCATTATATTAAAAACCTAAATAATAGTTAATAAAAGCGGGCCAAGTTCGGTATTAATAAAATAAAATTAGTTACATCAGCGAGTTACCCTTTATTTTCTTTCGGTATCAAGCTGGTATGGCCTGTGGGTAGTTTGTGGATGGAATTACCACTTCGAAAAAAAAGCGGGTTATCCCCAAATTATCCTTTGGCTATCCACACGGTTATCAACCGCGCAGAATATGCAGCAACGCATTAAAGTCTCGATTGATCGCCGGGTCCGATGCGCGTAATTCGGCAATTTTCCGATATCCGTGCAATACGGTGGTGTGATCCCTGCCACCAAAGGCTTCACCTATATCAGGCAGGCTCAGCGGCGTCAGTTCCTTGGATATGGCCATGGCCATTTGGCGCGGTCTCGCAACAATGCGTGAACGTTTTTTTGAATACATTTCAGCCACTTTGATTTTATAGTAGTCCGCAACCGTCTTCTGTATATTTTCAATGGAAATCTGACGATTCTGTACCGCCAGCAGGTCTTTCAATGCTTCTCTCGCCAAATCCAGCGACAATGAATGACCGGTAAAACGCGAGTAGGCCAGGACTCGTTTCAGTGCGCCTTCAAGTTCACGCACATTGGAACGGATATGCTTGGCTATGAAAAAAGCGACGTTTTCTTCCAGAACAATATTTTCCATCAATGCTTTTTTCAGCAGAATGGCAACGCGCATTTCCAGTTCCGGCGGTTCGACCGCCACTGTCAAACCCCATCCAAACCGGGAAATCAACCGTTCTTCCATCCCTGAAATTTCTTTTGGGTAGGAGTCGCAGGTGATGATTACCTGTCTATGTGCTTCGATCAGCGCGTTGAACGCATAGAAAAATTCTTCTTGTGTCCGGTTCTTGCCGCCGAAAAACTGGATATCGTCTATCAGCAGTACGTCAAGTGAATGGTAGTATCGTTTGAAATCATCAAAGGCTTTATGTTGGTAAGCCCTTACTACGTCGGAAACATACTGTTCTGAATGAATGTATCTGACCTTGGCTGTATTGTTGTGTTCCAGTACAAAGTTACCGATAGCCTGAATCAGGTGAGTTTTTCCCAACCCGACGCCACCGTAGATAAAAAAGGGGTTGTAAGCAGTGCCTGGACGTTCTGCAACCTGAATGGCGCCCGCGCGTGCCAGTTGATTCGCTTTTCCGGTGACGAAATTATTGAAAGTGAAAGATGGATTCAGACGGCTCGGATTTTTTTCACGTTTTTCTCTCGCATCCATGGCAAATTTCTGCGCTGACACCACGGGTAAGCCAAACGCGGCAGAATTTGATAATGGGGTTGCAGACGCGAGTGCCGCATCCATATTTTCAGTGACCCGAACGGTCGTTTTTACCGAAATCGGGTCAGCGAGCTTCAATTTAAAATGAATAGCTTGGGGAAAATGCAGTCGAGCCATTTTTTCGATGCGGGACAGGAAATTGTCCTTGACCCATTGCATGACGAAGCGGTTGGGCGCGATGACGACGGCGGTTGACTCGTGAGCGTTGTGCGTTACCTCCAGGCGTAATGGTTTGATCCAGGTATTGAATTGCTGGGCACTCAGCTCTTTCTCAAAATGTTCAAGACAGGAAAGCCAAAAGGTATCCATTGCAGGCATGTTTGTCATTGCTGGTTGGGGAAGAAACGGAAATCGGAAGCCTAAAGCGAAAGCGCAGGTGAGGAGTGCATTTTAGACCGTTCCGTCCGACTTATCCACAGGGTGAGAAAAAAATATTGGTTGACACCAACGTCCGTAAAGAGTTGTAATGCCGAGTTTTATTGATTATCAGGCTCAGGGGACATAATGAAACGCACTTATCAACCATCCGTGACGCGGAGGAAACGAACTCATGGTTTTCGAGTTCGCATGAAAACCACGGGGGGCGCCGCTGTTATCAGAGCTCGCCGCGCCAAGGGACGAGCCCGCCTGGCAGTATAGCTTCTGACGCCAGATTGAAATTGAGGGATGGTATTATTCGCTTTCAAAAAAATAAGCGGTTGCATAAAGCCGAAGAATTTTCCTCAGTTATCCGGTGCAAGTGTTATGCACACAGTGAATTTCTTCAAGTTTTCGCTAAGCCCAATGGCTTGTTGCATCCAAGACTGGGGTTGATCATCGCGGGTAAAGTCGAGCGGTTGGCCGTGAATAGAAACAGGGTTAAACGCGTGTTGCGCGAGGCATTTCGAGCGCGGCAACAAGATCTGGCCGGGCTTGATCTCGTGGTGCGTTTACGACGCAGAGTCAGCCATGACAATTCTTCACGAATGGCGAGGGAAGCAGAGAAGCTCATGATTCAACTGCAGCGATGTCGCGGATAATCATCGGTTTTATCAAGCTCTACCAATATTGCCTGAGCCCTTTTTTTGGACCCTCGTGCCGGTTCAGTCCATCCTGCTCAAACTATGCATGCGAGGCACTTACCAAGCACGGGGTGTTTCGGGGAATATATCTGAGCGTCTGGCGAATAATGCGCTGCAATCCCTGGGCTCGTGGTGGGCATGACCCCGTCCCGTAGGACTTATCACATAGGGCTTGTCGGGTTTTGAATAATTCATGCCTCGATTATCCATATCGTAAAATATAAAAGCGCGAAGCAAGATGGATACACAAAAACTAGTACTTTTCCTGATTTTCTCCACGTCGATGTTGTTTCTATGGGAGGCGTGGCAGAAGGAACAACTTCCGCCCTCCACGACCGCATCTTCCGCTGCAACTCAAGGTGGACCGGATCAAACTGCAAAAAATGGGCAGAACGAGACTCCCATACCCGGGGATAAGCTTGTTTCGGCTCAACCGGGCCAGGATGGTGTCGCCGGTGAAAACGCTGTTCCGGTCAAGGTCACGGGCAAACTGGGAACGGGCGAAAAAATTTTCGTCAAGACCGATATGGTCGTTGCGGAAATCGATACTGCGGGAGGCGATTTACGACGTCTCGAGTTACTCCAATACCCTGATACCGAAGACAAGCACAAGCCTTTCGCCCTATTGCAAAGTCACGACGAGCACGTTTATGTGGCCCAGTCGGGGCTGATAGGGGAAGGCCTACCCAGCCACAAGACAAATTATACGGCGGACCAGAGCACTTATGAGCTGGCAGCTGGAGCGGATAAAATCGAGATACGGCTTCACGCGCCCGAGGAAGACGGCGTGCGCGTAGTCAAGATATATACGTTTCATCGCGGAACCTACCTCATCGATGTCAGTTTCGAGGTTACCAACCAGGGAACCGCTGCGATCCAGCCCTTTTCCTATTTCCAGATGTTGCGGGATAGCCAGCCTCCCGCGGGTACGGTATTCATGATACCCACTTATACTGGCGCCGCGCTTTACACGGATGAGGGCAAGTTCAAGAAAATCGAGTTTTCGGCTTTGGATAAAGGCAAGGCAACCTTTCCTAAAACGGCTGACGATGGCTGGATTGCCATGCTGCAACATTATTTTCTCACTGCCTGGCTACCGAAGGACAAAACCCCCCGCGAATATTACGCGAAGCCACTGGGCGACAATGAATATACGGCCGGTGTCATTGTGCCGGTGGGCATAATCGAGCCCGGCGCTACGGCTGCCGTTACGGTGCCGCTCTACGCGGGTCCCCAGGAACAAAGCAAGCTTGCGGCGGTAGCTCCCGGGCTTGACCTGACGGTGGACTATGGCTGGCTGACAGTGATTGGAGCACCACTGTTCTGGTTGTTGTCGTTCTATCATTCATGGACGGGAAACTGGGGGGTAGCCATTATCCTTCTGACCATGTCGGTCAAGCTCGCTTTTTTCCCTTTATCCGCAGCGGGTTATCGGTCCATGGCGAAGATGCGGCTGGTTACGCCCAAGCTGCAGCGTTTGCGTGAGCAGCACGGCAACGACCGGCAGCGCATGCATCAGGCAATGATGGATTTCTACAAGGCTGAAAAAATTAACCCGATGGGAGGCTGTTTTCCGATTCTGGTTCAGATACCGGTGTTTATCTCGTTGTACTGGGTATTGCTCGCGAGCGTGGAGTTGCGTTACGCGCCCTTTGCTTTATGGATAGAAGATCTTTCTTCACCCGACCCTTTTTACGTGCTGCCTGTACTCATGGGTGTTTCCATGTTCATCCAGTCAAAGCTGAGCCCGCCTTCTGCGGATCCGATCCAGGCGAGAGTGATGCAGATCATGCCTTTCGCTTTCAGCATCTTCTTCTTCTTCTTTCCCGCCGGGTTGGTGCTATATTCATTGGTCAATAACGTGCTTTCCATCCTCCAGCAATGGCAAATCACGCGCATGATCGAGCGTACCGCCGCCGCTACTGCCCTGGTAAAACAGAAAAAGCAGAACGACTGATATCTCGACGCGCTTTCCATGTGAAATAACGGGCACTTCTGGATATAGCCGGGTTAGGTGAGGAACCGCCGGTTGGCTGACTCACTTCGACCCATTGTCTGATGGAAAATGCTGATACTATTGCCGCGGTTGCTACGCCGCCCGGACGAGGCGGCATTGGTGTGGTGCGTGTTTCCGGCAAAGATTTAAAATCCTTGACGCTGAGTATCATCGGTTATATTCCTGAACCGCGTTACGCCAGCCTGAGCAGGTTTTTCGATGGAGATGGACAAGTCATCGATCAAGGTATTGTTCTTTTTTTCCCCGCCCCTCATTCCTATACTGGCGAAGACGTTCTGGAACTGCAGGGCCATGGCGGCCCGGCGGTAATGAATCTGTTGTTATCCAGTTGTCTCTCCGCGGGCGCCAGAATGGCGCAGCCTGGAGAATTCACCCTTCGCGCCTATCTTAACAACAAGCTGGACCTTGCTCAGGCTGAAAGCGTAGCGGACGTCATAGATGCCAGTACGAGCGAAGCCGCTCGGTGTGCCATGCGCTCTCTGCAGGGCGAGTTCTCCAGCGCGATACATGTCCTTGTGCAAGCGCTTACTGATCTCCGCATATCGGTTGAAGCATCGCTGGATTTTTCCGAGGAAGAAATAGATCACGCCCATCATGCCGATGTTAGCCGCATGCTGAGGGGCGTCCAGGCGCATCTGGAACACGTGCTGGCATCCGCCCGGCAGGGCAGCATACTACGGGAAGGGGTTTGGGCCGTTCTGATTGGACAGCCCAACGTCGGAAAATCAAGCCTGCTGAACCTGCTGACCGGGGAAGAAGCGTCCATTGTCACAGAAATCCCGGGTACGACGCGTGACACGATTCGCCGAACCATCGAAATTGAAGGTATTCCGTTTCATTTGCTGGATACCGCCGGGCTGCGGGAAACGGACGACACAGTCGAAAAGATGGGTATTGCCCGCACGCGCTCCACGCTGGAAAAAGCGAATTTCGCACTGCTTGTGATGGATAGCCGGCGGGGCGTTACGCCGGAAGATCAGGCGATACTCGACAGCCTTCCTGCGGGATTGCCCGTAATATACGTGTATAACAAGATTGATCTGCTGGACGAGCCGTTGGTTGCGGACGCGAAAAAAAGTGGCTCGGGGATTTATGTTTCCGCGATAACGGGCGCGGGGATTGAAACGCTACGCCAGAGGCTGCTGGAAATGGCTGGCTGGCAGCCACGCTCGATGGGTGAGGGTGTATTCATGGCGCGTCAGCGCCATTTGCGCGCGCTGACGATTGCGCGCGAATGCCTGGGCAACGCAGCCGAAATGGATGGGGGAGCGTTTCAATTCGAACTGCTCGCCGAAGAGTTAAGGCTTGCTCAGCAAGCGCTGTCGTCGATAACCGGCGAGTTTGTGGCCGACGACTTGCTGGGGGAGATATTTTCGCGGTTCTGTATTGGCAAATAGGTGTCTTTCGGCCAATTCGACCCCAGGCTTTTTTTCGGCTTGCGCGAATTTCAGCAAGAATGTTTCACGTGAAACATAACCCGAGAATTACCGCGGTTTGCTGCTCAGAAGGACCCTGCCTTACATAGCCTCACGTTTTACCGTAGAATGCCACCTCTTTAGTGAATACGACGGTAGCGTAGTGAACTGCTCTCAAAATTTCGATGTAATAGTCATTGGTGGTGGACATGCCGGTACCGAGGCAGCCCTCGTGGCGGCCCGCATGGGCAAAAAAACACTCCTTTTGTCGCACAATATCGAAACGCTGGGGCAAATGTCCTGCAACCCCTCCATTGGAGGCATTGGCAAGGGGCACCTGGTAAAAGAGGTTGATGCGCTTGGCGGGGCAATGGCTGCCGCCGCCGATGAAGCCGGTATCCAGTTTCGCATTCTCAATTCGAGCAAGGGACCGGCGGTACGGGCAACGCGTGTCCAGGCTGACAGGATGCTCTATCGCCAGGCAATTCGGCGTCGTCTCGAGAATCAACCCAATCTCTGGCTGTTCCAGCAGGGGGTGGACGATCTTACGCTCGAGGGGGAGCGTGTAACGGGTGTCGTAACCCAATTGGGAATCAGGTTTACTGCTCGGGCGGTGATCCTGACGGCAGGAACGTTTCTTGGCGGGCTTGCACATGTCGGCTCGGCTAATTTCCAGGCCGGCCGGGCAGGCGATCCACCCTCCATCAGCCTGGCGGCGCGCCTGCGGGAGATGAAGCTGCCAGTCGGTCGGTTAAAAACCGGTACCCCGCCGCGCATAGACGGCCGTAGCATCGATTACTCGGCGGTTACCGAGCAACCGGGCGATGATCCTGTGCCGGTCTTCTCCTTTATGGGTGACGCTGCCCGGCACCCACGGCAGTTGTCCTGCTGGATGACGCATACCAATAGCCGTACTCACGACATCATCCGTGGCGGCCTGGATCGGTCTCCTTTATTTACTGGCGTAATCGAGGGAACAGGGCCGCGTTATTGTCCCTCGATCGAGGACAAGGTCGTGCGATTTCCGGCGAAAGAATCGCACCAGATCTTTCTGGAACCGGAAGGTCTCGACACGCATGAGGTATACCCCAACGGAATCTCCACCAGCCTGCCATTTGACATGCAGGTCAAGCTGGTGCAGTCGATCAAGGGTCTTGAAAATGCACATATTACGCGTCCCGGCTACGCTATCGAATACGACTTTTTCGACCCACGGGCATTAAAAAGCTCGCTTGAAACAAAAACGATCGAAGGTCTCTTTTTTGCCGGACAGATCAACGGGACAACGGGTTATGAAGAGGCAGCAGCCCAGGGATTGCTGGCGGGGATTAACGCAGCACGCAAAACGCAGGACCGGGAAGCATGGTGTCCGCGTCGCGATGAAGCTTATCTCGGCGTTCTGGTGGATGACCTCGTCACCCGAGGCGTTACCGAGCCCTACCGCATGTTTACCAGCCGTGCCGAATATCGTCTGCAACTTCGGGAAGACAACGCCGATTTGCGTCTGACCGGGGTGGGAAGGGAGCTCGGGGTGGTCGACGACGTACGCTGGGCTTCATTCGAAGCTAAGCGCGAAGCGATTGTTCGGGAGCAAGACAGGTTAAAAGCGACGTGGCTCAGGCCAAATGCCGGTTTGAATGCGCTGCCGGAAGCAGACGTATTGCGCGTGCTGGGCAAGGCTATCGGACATGATTACTCGCTATACGACTTGTTGCGCCGTCCGGACGTGTCCTATGCCGCACTGATGACGCTGCCCGGTGCAGGGGAGTGTGTTGTCGCCCCCGAGGTTGCGGAACAAGTTGAAATTCAAGCGAAATATCACGGCTATATTGAACGTCAGAAGGATGAAGTGGCGCGTAATGCGGGTTATGGGGATATTTGCCTGCCGCTCGATCTCGATTACGCCACCGTGCGCGGCCTCTCCACCGAGGCACAGCAAAAACTGAATCAAATCAAGCCGGAAACAGCGGGACAGGCTGCCAGGATTTCCGGCATGACGCCCGCAGCTATTTCATTATTGCTGGTACACGTGAAACGCGGGTTTTCCGGCCAGAAAAAAAAGAAAAGCGCATGAGTCTCACGGCGCAACTGGCTGACGGAATCGAAGCCCTGGGATTGACGCTCTCGCGCAAAACCCAAACGCACTTGCTGCAATACCTCGCGCTGATCCGGAAGTGGAACCAGGTCCACAACCTGACCGCGGTGCGAGAACCGGAGGCGATGCTGGTTCGTCATTTGCTCGATAGCCTCGCGATTTTACCGCACGTTACCGGGCCGCGTATTGCCGACATCGGCAGCGGCGCTGGCTTGCCGGGGATTCCCCTTGCTTTGGCGCGGCCCGAGTGGCATGTGACCCTGGTCGAAATCAATCACAAAAAAGCTGCATTTCTGCAACAGGCGCGAATCGAGCTGAATTTAAAAAATGTCGAGGTGATGACTGAGCGAGTCGAAAATTTTCAGCCGACGGATGGGTTTGATATGGTCATTTCTCGCGCTTTTTCCGACCTGACTGATTTTGCCAGTCTGGCGGGGCACCTGTGTGTGTCGGGAAACGGCGGCGGCAGGCTTATGGCGATGAAAGGCGTGTATCCTCATGAAGAACTGGCACAATTGCCGGAGCAGTTCATGGTCGAAAAAATATTACCGGTTACTGTTCCCGGCCTCGAGGCAGAGCGACACCTTGTTTTGATCAGGCTGGCATAGCGGGTGACGTGTGGCAGCGGGGGTTTTAACGGATGGCCCGCGATTTGACGGCCGGGGTAGCCGGAGATACCCGGTTCAGAGGGGACAAGATGGCGAAAATTCTGGCAATAACCAATCAAAAGGGTGGGGTAGGAAAAACCACTACGAGTGTTAATCTGGCGGCGAGTCTCGAAGCCGCCGAGCGTCGTGTCTTATTGATCGATCTCGATCCTCAGGGTAATGCCACGATGGGAAGTGGCGTGGATAAACGTGTTCTGCAACATACGGTATATCAGGCATTGCTGGGTAGTCGAAGTATTGCGGATGTACGTGTCACCTCTCCCAGCGGCAAGTATGATCTGGTTCCCGCCAACCGAGACCTTGCGGGTGCCGAAATAGAAATGGTGGACCTGCCCCAGCGGGAAACACGGCTGAAGGCGGCGTTGCAAGAGGTCGAAAAGGATTATGATTTTATTCTCATCGATTGCCCGCCCGCACTTAATCTGCTGACACTCAACGGCCTCTGCGCCGCGCATGCGGTAATGATTCCGATGCAGTGCGAGTATTACGCCCTGGAGGGGTTGAGCGATCTCGTCAATACCGTAAAAAAGGTACGGGAAAATCTCAACCCGGTGCTCGAGATTGAAGGATTGCTGCGCACCATGTTCGACCCTCGCAATATACTGGCGCAACAGGTATCCGACCAATTACAACAGCACTTCGGGGACAAGGTTTACCGCACCGTGATCCCGCGTAACGTGCGGCTGGCCGAAGCGCCGAGCTTCGGTATACCCGTGTTGTATCATGATAAATTATCGAAAGGCACGCAGGCCTATCTGGCGTTGGCGGGGGAAATGCTGAACAGATACCCATCCGGCGTCGCGCCGGTCCAACAGGATCAAGAACAGAAACTTGAAGCGTAACCGGATAAAGACCAGAAAGGTAAAAAGCAGATGAAATTGAAGGGGTTGGGAAGGGGGTTGGATGCACTGCTGGCAGGTGACAGCGATGGCCGCAGGGCGGAAGAATCGCTGCAGAGCCTGAAAACTTCACTGCTACAGCCGGGCAAGTATCAGCCGCGCACCCACATGGATAAAGAATCGTTGGCGGAGCTGGCGGAATCCATCAAGGCACAGGGAATCATGCAGCCGATCCTGGTTCGGCCTGTTTCACCGGGAAGCTACGAAATCATAGCTGGCGAGCGACGCTGGCGAGCAGCACAACTGGCGGGACTCTCCGAGGTCCCGGCACTCATCCGTGAAGTACCGGATGAGGCAGCGCTGGCCATGTCGTTGATCGAAAACATCCAGCGTGAGAACTTGAATCCGATAGAAGAAGCGATTGGAATTCAAAGGCTTATCAAGGAATTCGGAATGACTCATCAGGC
>JBDTHR010000137.1:0-6713 GCA_039936855.1 Nitrosospira sp.
GCCGTTGCCATCCCAGCCGCCGTCTGGAGAAATTTCCTTCGGCTAATGCCCAGGCGCTTCGCCATTTTTGTGCCCGCTTCCTTGATCCGGACTTCGAATTCCCGCTGTTGGGACGTCTGCGGCGCGGGCATGAACTCATCGCTCGATATCGACTGAACCGGGATAGGGGAAGGAAAAAGCGATTCAGCAGATGAAAGCCGTGCCAGTTCTTCAGGGGAAAGAAAGCTCATCGGACGCTCCTGTATGACAGCATGAAAAAATCAGAATCCGGATCGCCAGCGGCGTGATGGCCTTGATCGAAAGCGGACCAGCAGATACCTCGCTATCCGAAGATCAATTGGTACGCTTTTATCCTCCAGTGGGTAATGCTAACGCCCGTCCATACTGTTGTTTTGCGGCAAGGGCGCCGGCGCCTGAATAGCGTAATCGGCGATGACTTCGCTGAGTTGACCCACCAATCTTGACACGAACTGAACACGACTGCGCCTCCGCGGATCACAAGCTTCTTTTATTTTCTGGCGTAGGCTGGTGGTGCTATTGCTCATCATGCGCGTCGCGCGCTCAAGATTCAAGCTCCGGTAGCACTTCAAATCCGTCAACCCTTTGCGCCGGCTTTGCATAATCGATTCGCGATACTCATCACCCGGATTTACGGCAGTATCGAAGCACGCGCACTTTCGGCAAATATTTTCGCCGCCGCCTCTCGTACTGCTTCTTCCGCATACGCCATGCGGTTAGCCAACACCCGAAACCGATTTGTCTATATTGGAAATGGGCAGTACACCCAATGCAGACAAGGTTGACTAAGGGCGTGCGGTTTTGGCGGTTTTGCTTGGCAAGCGCGACCTGAAGAGATATGCGGCGGAGTGCGCCACCACCCCTTGCGCCACTACATATCAGTCTGCGCCCTGGACACCTGTAAGATTTTACAGGTGTCCGGAAATGTCATTTCATTATCTAATCGTAATTACCTGACCGCGATTACAATTGAACGACGGCGGCTCTGGTGCTATCCGCCCTCTGCCTTATTGAAATCCCAATTCCCGGGCGTTGGCAATAATCGGGGCGTTTCCGGAAAAATTACCCACTCCCGGTTAGCGCAGACTGGAAGTACAGGCGTGGAGACAGGTGCGCGCGATTTTTTTCCCAACCATAACGAGGTTTTCTTGTCCAAAAATACTGAATTACAACCATCAACCCTATCCCGCCGCGCGTTTCTAAAAACAGCGGCTGCCGCCGCCGCTACCGTAGGCAGCGCCACGCTTCCGTTCAGTTCGCTTCATGCGCAGGAGACGGCAAAGTATAGACGCCTGAATATTCTGAATCCCGATGCGAGGCGTAATATCGAGAGCTATAAGAAGGCAATCCGCGCGATGCTCGCGCTTCCGCCCACCGATCCGCGCAACTGGTATCGTATCGCGCTCACTCATACCATGGATTGCCCGCATGGCAATTGGTGGTTTCTGGTATGGCATCGTGGCTATATTGGCTGGTTCGAACAGATATGCAGGGAGCTCAGCGGGGACCCGCGCTTTGCGCTTCCCTATTGGGATTGGAGCGAAAATACGGATCCGGCAAACCCGTTCCGGCCGAGCGTGCCAGCGATCATGTTCGATGATGTGCTGACGCCATCCAATCCCGCCTATATCGCACAATTCAGGGAATTTCGGGTTCGCTTCGGCGATGCATTAGCGAAGGCGAGCTACTGGAAGCGCAGTTATAAACCCAATGGAGAGTTCGATGACGCGACGCAATACGGGCAGCTACTCGCGCGCGGTATCCGCGCGCCAGAAGACCTCTGGTTCGACATCATCGATGACCCAAGAGGCCAGTTTTTCTTCGACCTGGCCCATGCCCGCGGCCTGACAAAAGAAGAGCCGGCACTCGACGAAAAAACGGCGAAAGCCGTCTCCCTGCAGACTTTGCTGGACGCACTCGCGCCGCGAGATTTCCTAACCTTCGGCAGCCCAAAAACGATGGGGCACAGCGGGTTGACCGGGTTCGGCGTTCTGGAAGGCCAGCCGCACAACAGAGTTCATAATTGCGTGGGCGGCATCTTTACCAACCCATCCGGTAAAACCACCAATAGCGGCGGCTTCATGCAGGCCAACCTGTCGCCCATCGACCCGCTCTTTTTCCTGCACCACGCGAATATCGACAGGCTGTGGGACGTTTGGGTCCGCAAGCAGCAGGCACGCGGATACCCCGTTTTGCCGGAAGGTTCGGACCTTGACGTGTGGTCATCAGAGCCATTCCTGTTCTTTGTCGATTCGAAAGGCCGGCCGGTAACCAAAAGGATCGCCGGCGACTATGCCACGATCGGAGATTTCAACTACGATTATCAGCAGGGATCAGGTGAGCAGGTTGTGCCGATGACGCTCGCGGAACCTGCGTCCGGTGCTGTTGCGGCCGCCCAGGCCGAACGGTTCATTGCACAGATTTCCCAGTCATCGATAGGCACAACAGAGCCGGCAATCGGTGCCGTGACGATTCCATCCGCACTGCTCCAGGCAGGAATGCAGCCGGAAGCGCCCACGCTGTTTGCACAGGTGACAATCGCGCTACCGCCACTGGCGCATGGTCACGATTTCGCCGTTCTGGTCAATGCACCTGCCGGTGCGGCTAAAATCGATCCATCGAGTCCGTATTATGCCGGTACACTCTCGATGTTCGGGCACCACGTCGTGCACGGACCCGTCACGTTCACCATACCCTTGTCGGGTGCACTTGCCGCAATGCAGGCAGGCAATCTCCTCAAGGCCAACGCGCCCGTGAATATCCAGGTGGTGCGGGAACAGGTGGCAGCACCCGGTGTTGCGGCAATCCATGCGATGGGAGCAAAGGCCGAAGTGCTTTCAATTGTAGTGGAAGCACATTGACATCATGCACAAACGGTGGCGCAACCTCGCATCAATCACCATTGCATTGGTGTATTCCGTCGGATGTGCGGGCTGTGAAATGGCAGAGCGCGATATCCAGCAAAGCATAGTCGAACTGGAGCTTGCTCGACCGGCCACTTCACGCGAGGCGATCTGGATTCAGGTCCATGCCGGTGCTCTTCCACGTGGAACGGAGATTCGCGTCAGCACGAGCAAAGGCGTATTGCTCGGCACCGTATCGCCTTTCGGTGGACCGCAGGGTCCGGAAGCCGTCACGTACATCATTCCTCTCCCCCAGACCGCCCTCGTCGGCAATCGCGTGCAATTGCGTCTTGAGGTCGATGAACCGGGGGCCCCCGTCCGTGCACCACGGTCGGGCGAGGTGGAAAGCATCAATTTGATTCATGTACCGATCAGCCATTGAAAATCGGAGATCGACACCCGGCACTCGATTCTTAAAAAACCGTGTTTACAGAATAGGGGAAGTTCCAGCAGATCTTCCGCGGAAGTAAGTCGGTAGGCCGGGCTCTGCCCGACATCGTTCTTGATCGTCGGGCAGAGCCAGACCTACGCACTTATATTTGACGCTAATGCCAACCCGATGATTCGTTCAAGGACGACTCATCACTTCAGTTGTTCATAAAGCAGTTTCAATATGCGGCTTGCGTCGCTCGATTTCTCTGGTTCGCCTTCGTTATTCAGCACCTTGACATCGGTGCTTTCTCCCGCCGCTCCCGCTTCACTCAACTGGATGCGGAATTTATCCCGTTTCTCATCCTTTTCGTCACGCCAGAAAAGTAGTTTCGAGAAAAATCCGGGTCCCGCACCACTGTCCACATCGGGATTGATATAGCGCACGAAATAAATACCTTGCGAGCGATTACGATCTTCGACGGTAAAACCGATACGGTCAAGCGCCAGTCCAACCCGTCGCCAGCAGCGGTCAATCGCCTCGTCCACGGTGAGCACCCGAACCTTATCACCCGTCAGGCGCGCGCGCTCGGGTTCCTTGCCGGCGCTGGCTACCGCTGATCTCGCACGTTCTTCCGCCACACCAAATCGCATCATCAGACGCGAAAGCATCTCAGCCTCAAGATCCGGATCGGCGGGACGGGGTTGCCAGCGAGTACGAACATCGCCTTCCATCACTTCGTCCATGCCCCGGTGGCTGATATAAATCTCGGTCGCGCCGTCCTCTCCCCGTTCCAAACGGGTGCGAAACTTGTCGCGCTCGGCGGTCGAGTACAGGGTATCCAGAATTTTACCCAGCGTGTTACGGATAAGATCATCTGGAATCTTCGCACGGTTTTCTGCCCAGTCGGTTTCCATCACGCCGGCTTCGGGCATTTCAACCTTGACGATAAAACCCAATTCCTGCCAGAACTCTTTTACTACCGGCCATATGTCCTCAGGTTCACCTGCCACCACCAACCAGCGCTGAGTACCGGAGCGCTCCATGCGCACGCCGCCCTCATCCAGCGTGGGTAAAATGGAACTACCGCCCCCGGTTCCGGATCCTTTGTTGCGCTCTTTATCATAAGCGGAAAAAGTTGCGGTTCCCGTCGGGTTGATATCCGGAACGACATAGCGATCGTCTGAACCGGGCATCGTCAAATCGGGCGGTATCTCCAACGGGGGAAGTTTACCTGCCGACTTGTAATTTATTTTCTTTGCTTCCGGTAGCAGATTGCACCCTGCCACGGTCACCGCTAAACATAGCGCGACCATTATCTGCCATCTCATGCGCAACGCTCGATTCCTCGTAAATTCCAGCCGATCATTTATATGGCTATCCCGGCCTTGTCCATCGCTTCTCTTACAATTTGATGATATCGATCCGATAATGGGGTCAAAGGCAGCCGCACGGTAGCACCCGCCAACCCCATCTGCGATATTGCCCATTTTACCGGAATGGGATTCGCTTCGACAAACAAATCGAGATGCAGCCTCAACAATTTACTGTTGGCAAGACGAGCAGCGGAAAGGTCTCCTGCAAACGCCGCAACGCACATCTCATGCATCAACCGGGGCGCAACATTGGCCGTGACCGAAATGATCCCGTGCCCGCCCAGCAGTAACATCGCCAAGGCACTCACATCATCTCCGCTATAAACCGCAAAGTCTTCCGGTGCCCGGCACAGCAGATCGAAACCCCGCCCCATGTCGCCGGTCGCATCCTTGATGCCGACAATATTAGGAATCTGTGCCAGTCGCAGCACCGTATCATTGGCGATATCGGCCACCGTCCTGCTGGGCACATTGTATAAAATCTGCGGAATATCGACCGCCTCCGCTATTGCCTTGAAATGTTGATACAAACCTTCCTGGGTCGGCTTGTTGTAATAGGGAACCACTGACAGGCTCGCATTCGCGCCGGCGTTCTTCGCGTAAATGGATAAATCGACTGCTTCCTGCGTTGAATTTGCACCGGTCCCGGCGATAATCGGCACACGTCCCGCAGCACGTTCCACAGCGGTCCGGATCAGCAGATGATGTTCGTCGAAATTCACCGTAGGAGACTCGCCAGTGGTGCCGACCACCACGATGCCATCGGTTCCTTCTGCCACATGAAAATCGATCAGGGCACTGAAACGCTCCAGATCCAGTTCGCCATTGTCATGCAGGGGCGTGATGATGGCGACCAGGCTGCCTGTTATTGCAACACTATTCATGACGGATCCATCCAGGAAACATTAAAAACCATATTTTACCCGAATCTCGGCGCTATCAAGAATATTCGCCTTGACGCGGCATCGAGAGGTGCACCGAACCCAGCAACACGGCGAGTCGCGTTCTCAGACAACGACACCATCGCCGGGTTCCGCTGTGATCTCCGAGAGGTCTATGGTGAATGCGGCGCAACGAAATGACACCGCAGCATGAGGCCTGCGGACGACGCAGGAGAACTTGCTGCAGGAGGTCCTATCCCTTGACCATTCGAAGCGTAACAATTTCACGCTTTGAATACACACCTCGATTTGACTGAAGGCGAAGGCGCATCATTGCGGGGATTACGAGGCAGCAGGGCTCACCGCAAAGTAACCTTGGCAGTTACGATGAAGTCCTCCTTTTCCGGATAAGATATCCAGTATTTGTCAGCAGCCTTTAAGTCCGACAGGCTGCCAGCGGGTTCGACGCCCGAACGATAAGAAAAAACAGGCATCTAATCACTACTGCCCGCTCGCATAAACCTTTTTTGGGGAGGACAAGTCCTGATGCACAATCAGCTTCTCGTCTTTATAGCGTGGAGTATTATTGCGCTGTTCGTCGCCTGGTCATTTGCCAGAGCACTTATCATTCACTTCTTTCTGTGAGACTTATTCCCTAGGTTTTAACCAGGGAAGCCAAGCCTGACAGCCTGTCAGACTTAAAGGAAATCGGCTGCAAAAGCGTCTGGCGGGTTCATATTTCGCTGCGATTCTTTAAGTCCGACAGCCTGCCAGGAACAGCGCCACACCAACTGTCGGGCCAGTCCGGCGGAGCGAGTTTTTTTCTGAATAGGGCAACGGGACGCGCTCATTCGTCACTCATTTAGCACTCTTTGTCACCTGAGCGCAGGTCAACAGCAAGATTCAGGATTGTTGCCTCGATTGCTCGGGACCACGCGAAGGCTGTCTGTTCCCCCGCTCGATCACGACTTTGCAAACACCATCATTCCATTTCTGCAATCGACCATAATGGTATCCTTGGCACCAAAGCGGCCTTCGAGTATCTCCTTTGCCAGCGGATTCTCGATTTGTGCCTGGATGGCGCGCTTCAAGGGACGCGCGCCAAACATGGGGTCGAAACCCGCCTGAGCAAGCTCCGCAAGCGCGACATCGGTCACTTCGAGTT
>JBDTHR010000138.1:0-6778 GCA_039936855.1 Nitrosospira sp.
TGTGGCGCCACTGCCATGTGGAGGAATGCGAGGCTCATGATCACCTTCCCGGCGCTGCCATCGTTAAAGCGCCGGACCGCGATCAGCATGATCATGGTCGCAGCGGTATGATGATCATGCTGGGCGATACGTTTCACAATTTTGTTGACGGCATACTTATTGCCGCGGCATTCATGGCGGATGTGCAATTGGGGATTGTTACATCCATTGCCATAATCGCCCATGAAATCCCACAGGAAGCCGGTGATTTTTTGATCCTGCTCAATTCGGGCTATACTCGCCGGCAAGCACTTCTCTTTAATCTTTTTTCCAGCGCTGCCACTTTGCTTGGGGGTTTGTCGACCTATTTCATGTTGCAGGACATGAATCACTTCATCCCCTCTCTGCTGGGGCTGGCCGCAGCCAGCATGATTTATGTGGCGATGTCTGATTTGATTCCCGGTCTGCATAAACGCCCGGAAATCGGTGCGACTGTTCAGCAGGTGGCGCTCATCACGCTGGGCATCAGTTCCATTTGGCTGGCTGGCAGCCTCTTCACTCATCCAGCATAATTTTAATTATTCCGAAAGCCTTGATACCAACCTTTCGGCCTGGACATAATTCTTCCGACTGTTTTTCTTATTCATCCCGAATTTCATTTATTCTCAGAAGTTTCTCACATGGCAGCTATCAAGCAAATTCCTCCTAAAATCGGCTTTGTCTCACTCGGTTGCCCCAAGGCGCTGGTGGACTCCGAGCAAATTCTTACACAACTGCGCGCGGAGGGCTATGAAACCTCGTCTACGTATGAGGACGCTGATCTGGTAGTCGTCAATACCTGCGGCTTCATCGACAGCGCGGTAGAAGAATCACTGGATGCCATCGGTGAAGCTCTGGCGGAAAATGGCAAAGTGATCGTTACCGGATGCCTCGGTGCCAAAGGTGGCGGCGATGTGGTAAAACAAGCCCATCCGCAGGTGTTGGCAGTTACCGGCCCTCATGCTTTGCCGGAAGTCATGGCAGCAGTACACATGCACTTGCCGCAACCACACGACCCTTACACCAGCCTCATTCCCCCACAGGGGATAAAGCTCACACCCAGGCACTATGCGTATGTCAAGATTTCTGAAGGTTGCAATCACCGCTGCACCTTCTGCATCATTCCTTCCATGCGCGGTGACCTGGTCAGCCGCCCCATCAACCAGGTCATGCAGGAAGCGGAGAATCTGGTCAATGCGGGCGTAAAGGAATTACTGATAATTTCACAGGATACCAGCGCTTACGGCGTGGATATGAAATATCGTACCGGCTTCTGGCAAGGCAGGCCGTTGAAGACCCGCATGACCGACCTGGTTCGCGCGTTGGGCGAATTCGGCGTATGGGTCCGGTTGCATTACGTATATCCCTACCCGCACGTCGATGAAGTGATCCCTCTGATGGCCGAGGGGAGAATCCTTCCTTACCTCGACGTTCCGTTTCAGCATGCCAGTCCGCGCATTTTAAAGGCCATGAAACGTCCTGCCAGTTCTGAAAACAACCTGGAGCGTATCAGGCAGTGGCGTGACGTTTGCCCAGATATCACACTGCGCAGCACCTTCATTGTCGGCTTCCCGGGTGAAACTGAAGGGGAGTTCGAACAGCTTCTGGAGTTTCTCGAAGAAGCGCAACTGGATCGCGTCGGTTGCTTTGCCTACTCTCCGGTGGAGGGCGCTGTGGCGAACGCGCTACCCGGCCATGTTCCAGAAGAGATAAAAGAAGAACGGCGCGCTCGCTTCATGGCGGTACAGGAAAAAATCAGCACCATGCGCCTCGCCCGGAAGATAGGAAAACATATGACTGTGCTGGTGGACGAGGTACAGAAAAATAAGGCCATCGCCCGGAGCACTGCCGATGCGCCTGAAATCGATGGCGTGGTTTACATCAATAATGCGAAAAATGTGAAGCCCGGTGAGTTTATGGAGGTTGAGATTATCGGCTCTGACGAGCATGACTTACAGGCGAAAGCAGTAAATACATAAGCCTGAATTGGCAGTTGACTACCCGTTTTCAGCTCATCTGTTAACTGAACGCTATAACCAAAAAGATTTTTCGTATCACCTTTGTACCTCGCAAGCTTCACCATTCTGCTGAACTCGTTTTGGGTGGATTCAGCTTAATCGATTTTTGCATATTAATAAAGTTGATAAACTCGACCATCATTCGCTGGGTTCAAATCTCATACGTTACCGGAGATGAATTTTGAGAAATATTCTTGCCACTGCACTGATCCTTATCGCCTCTACTGCAACGGGAAATGAGGTTGATACGCGCCAAATCCTTCCGCTTACCGAGCATCAACGGGACCACGTGCTCACGGAAATGCGCGCCCTGCTATCCGGGACGCAGTCTATCCTAAATGCGCTTTCCGAAGAGAATATGACCGTGGTGGAGCGAGAGGCACGCGCCCTTGGTGTCGGGATGGCGCATAAAGGCGAGGATCATCTCAAGGTTGTATTGCCGAAAGCATTCATGCAGATGGGCATGTCGGTCCACAAAACGTTCGACCAGATAGCAGCCGACGCAGAGTCCATGAAAGATCCAAAGCATACCCTACGCCAACTGAGTAACGTGATGCAAACGTGCAATGCGTGCCACGCCAGTTATCAGATTCGCCTGAAGGAACTTTCAACCGGACCGGAAACGCAATCCTCCCATCACCCACATCAGCATTAGTGACTACTGTCCGTTTGGTCAAACGAAGCTTCTGGCTGCTGTGTATCCCGCTCTCGAAGCAGAACGTGTAATAATATTTTTGTCCTGCTATTCACTTCAAGACGGTGATGAGGCAAAAAAATAACCAGAGTCGGAGTACGGTTCCATTTCTGAAACTTAACTCCGAACCCTGATTATGCGATTGTTATTATTATTGTATTATTGTTATTATTGTTAGCTGCTCTTTTCACTTCCTTACTGCTGTGCGGTTAAAAAATTCCAGCCAGTTTGTCAGATGTGCGGTCAACCTTTGCATTACCTGTCGATTTGACCGCTCGCCCTATCTAAGCATTTTTTATGCCAGATGTTATAGCTAAAATAAAACAGAGGCTTATACACACAATCCGAACAATGTAATTATTAATGTAAGAATTTTCGACATCTATCGCGTGGGAGCCGTATCATGGTAACGTGACTGAAATCGCTCTTCTGAAGAAGGTGTCGGGACGATCGACTGCGATCTATTCGTCATGATGGGTGCTGGCGAATAAGCTGAAAACCTCGATATTTTACTGGCCCTAACCCGTACGGCAGATAACGGATGCATGCAAACGAACGATTCGCGTTGCTTTTACAAAGGGATAGAATAGAAAAGAATAAGCGGGGCTGCGCAAGCCTGATATTCATTCATTAGCGTCGTCCAGGGAAAGTCACCATGCCGGAGAATGAAGGCAGCAGTTCGTCGATAGTATTGCGCCGCGTCATCGGTGACGATGGCGCGACGCACCTGATGCTTATCGGCAATTTTACGCTGGCGACGCTTGGAAGACGGCTTCGGGCGCTCTCCGCCGAACTCAACAACGAGGCAGCCAACGCAAAACTTCACTGGAACCTCACCGGCGTCTTGCATATGGATGATGCGGGTGCTGTTGTGCTATGGCAAGCCTGGAACAGTTGCCGGCCACAGCACTTGGTGCTGCGGCCCGAACATGAAAAATTTTTCGATCGACTGGAAGAAATACCCGCTCCGCCAACACCCGTGCCAAGCGATTTGCTATGGCCGATCAGAGCAGTCGGAGACGCGGTTTTTCTACTATGGAAGCATTTGGTCGGCCTCGTACTCCTATCTGGACACTTATTGCTGGACACGATTTACCTGGTCGCTCATCCTGTGCAGATCCCCTGGCGCGAAATATCCGCGAATCTATATCGCACTGGGGCGCAGGCGCTGCCTATCACCGCCCTGGTAGGATTTCTCATCGGTATCGTGCTGAGTTATCTGTCCTCCAAACAATTGCAGATGTTTGGCGCAGATATATTCATTATAAATATTCTCGGCATCAGCATCGTTCGCGAACTGGGCCCGGTGCTGGCCGCAATATTGGTTGCAGGGCGCTCCGGTTCATCCATGACCGCACAATTAGGCGTCATGAGGGTAACAGAAGAGCTTGATGCGCTGACAGTGATGGGTATACCTCACAGTCTGCGTCTGGTTTTACCAAAAGTCATTGCACTGGGTATCGCAATGCCGCTCGTGGTGCTGTGGACGAGCGCCATCGCCTTGATAGGGGGAATGGTTGCTGCCGAAGTTCAGCTAGGGATCGGCTATCAGTTTTTCCTGAGCAAACTGCCGGATGCCGTAGCCATTGCCAATCTGTGGCTGGGGTTGGGCAAAGGCGTTGTATGCGGCATGGCGATCGCGCTAATCTCCTGTCATTTCGGCCTGAGAATCAAGCCCAATACGGAAAGCCTGGCCGCAGGCACCACAAATTCGGTCGTGACGTCGATAACAATGGTCATTATTATTGATGCAATTTTCGCCGTTATTTTTTCGAACGTAGGCATAAGGTGAAGCGATAACCGGATGGTGAGCAAAGATAATATTATCGCGATAGAAGGACTGTATACCCGCTTCGGCAGCCATGTCGTGCATGAAGATATTACTTTGTGTGTGCACCGTGGTGAGGTGCTTACGCTAGTAGGCGGCTCGGGCAGCGGCAAGACTGCTTTGATGCGGCAGATGCTGGGTCTGGAAATGCCCGCGCAAGGTACGGTCAGGGTTTTTGGTGAACTCCTGCACGACCGTAACCGCGGAAGCCTGCAATACATGCGTAACCGTTGCGGCGTGTTATTCCAGAAAGGGGCGCTATTCAGTGCATTGTCGGTATATGACAATATTGCGCTGCCCATGCGCGAGCTGCGGACGCTTGATGAGGAAATGATACGTAAATTGGTTATGCTCAAACTTAAAATGGTAGATATCGACGCGAGTCACGCGATCAAGACCCCCGCCGAACTTTCCGGTGGCATGATCAAACGCATCGCGTTGGCGCGGGCATTGGCGCTGGATCCCGAACTGCTGTTTCTTGACGAACCCACCGCCGGGCTTGATCCGGATCGGAGCGAGAACTTCGTCGAACTGATCCATATGTTGCGCACCGAGTTGATGTTGACTATCGTCATGGCGACACATGACGTGGATACGCTGGTCGCGCTTTCTGACCGCGTAGCCGTTCTGGCTGAGCAGCGTATGGTGGCGCTTGGAACGCTTCGGGAGGTGATTCATACGGGACACCCATTCATTACGAAGTTTTTCTGCGGTGCGCGCGGCAGGAAGATATTGCTGAATAACCGCAGTTATTTATAGGGGATTATTATGGAAAACCGTGCCTATGCTCTTGCAGCGGGTTTATTCGTAATTTTTCTGAGTGCCGCCATAGCGGCCGGGGCCATGTGGTTGAGCGGCGACACGCTAACGCGCGATAAATACCTGCTGGTATCGCCGTTTCCCATTACTGGACTCAACCCCCAGGCAACAGTGCGTTACCGTGGGCTAACTGTCGGTAAAGTGGAGGACATCCGTCTGGACCCGAAAAATTCCCATACCATTTTTATCCGTATTGCCGTAGACAAGGATCTCCCGTTGACCAAAAGCGCATACGCGCAGCTTGGCTATCAAGGGTTGACCGGTCTCGCGTTTGTGCAATTGAATGACGAAGGCGGCGAAGCTGAGAGATTGGAAACCGATTCGGACGATCTGGCACAGATTCCCTTTCGTCCTTCGGAACTGGATAGCATAACCACTTCCGCGCAACGACTGCTCGGCATTGCCAACGGGTTGGTGGAGCGGCTGAATCTTGTTTTCGACGATCAGAACCGGGCACGGTTTACACGCATACTGGAAAATACAGAGGGAGCGACCGGACAGATGCACCGTCTCATCAAGCAACTGGAACCCGGGATCAAGAAATTACCGGAGTTGGCCAACGACGCAAGTTCCGTGCTGAATCATACTGATCAACTGATAATCGGGCTTAACCAGATTACAACCAGATTGAATCAGCAGGGCGGGCCTATCGACAACCTTTCTCAAACTGCCGCAGAACTGCCCAACACCCTGCATAAACTGAACGGAGTAGCTGAAGGGTTTACGCGCAACTCGCGTAATGTAGATCGCGTTCTTCTGCAACTGGAGGAGCAACCGGGGAGTCTTTTGTTTGGCAGATCTCCGCCGCCTCCTGGCCCGGGAGAAGATGGGTTCATATCGCCTGGGAATAATTAAAATGAAAATACTTGTGGTTTTTGCAATGGTAGCACTTGCCGGATGCGTCTCGCCCCGCATGCAAACACCCACGGCGGTATATGATTTCGGCTCACTGCGGCTTACGGCTTCCTCCAATCCCGAAACGCACGGCACCGCGCGGCTACAGGCAAGCCTGCTGGTGGCGGATGCGACAGCACCCGCGTGGCTGGATAGCACCGCGATCCATTACCGCCTCGCCTATTACGAACTCGCGCAAACATATACCTACGCCAGTAACTACTGGGCTTCCCCCCCAGCGATATTGCTCACCCAGTGGATCAGGAGTCGAATTGCCGGGATCAGCGACGGTGGAGTGATGAGCGCTGGGGACAACGTGCAGACAGATTATATTTTGCGCCTGGAACTTGAAGAGTTCACCCAGGTATTCGATACCGCCGACCAAAGCCGGGCGATAGTAAAATTGCGCGCCAGCCTCATCAATCGTGGCACGCGTTCGCTGGCGGCCCAGCGTAGTTTCCATATCGAGCAGGCGGCACAGGCACCCAATGCCGCAGGCGCAGTGCA
>JBDTHR010000139.1:0-13155 GCA_039936855.1 Nitrosospira sp.
CACCATCCCGAAACAAGCTTGCCGGTTGGAAATCCGCAAGCCCTGGCACATTATCTCCGTTCGGTACAGGCAAAACTCGACACGATACTGGAACTGACTGTCGTGGATGCTACTGGTAAAATTGTAGCGAGCAGCGCGGAAACGCCCGTCGCAGTGACACTCCCCGATGAGTGGCCCCATAATTCTCTCACAGAAGGCCTTGTGATTGCGCCGTCCCACTGGGACGCGGGATATGCTACCGCCACACTTAGTGTTGCAGTTCCGGTATTGTCCTACGATAATTTATTGATGGGCGCATTGGTGGCCGTGCTTGATCTTCATAGCTTGCAGCCCCGTCTGAAAAGTGAGACAAAATCGCCGCCAGGCGAAGTGATCCTGCTTGATTCGGATGGCAGAACTCTCGCCAGCAGTCAAACCGGCACTGATAAATTGCTGCGGTTGGATCCGTCGGTACTGCGTTATCTGCTCGCGCAACCGGGCAACTCCATGGCTTTTGAAGGCCTGACACATCGCAACGTAATCGGATTGGCCGAGGTATCGGCGGAGCCGGGGGTCATCATTGTGGCGGAACTCGATCGCGCCGCAGTTTATGGCCAATGGATAGAACTTCGAAATATGTTTCTGTGGCTGGTAGGCGCACTGGTTCTGATAGTGGCAGCGGTAGCCTTCCAGATGGGGCGCTCGATTGTTGCGCCTCTGCAACGTCTGATTCGCGCAGCGGACCGCATTGCCGAGGGCGATCTGGAGGTGCGGCTTTCGGCAACGCGAAATGACGAGCTCGGTCGTCTGACACAGGTATTCGATCAGATGGCGGACCGGTTGCGCCGAAGTCACGCCGAGATTATGGCCACTAATGAAGCCATGCAACAACAGAATCACGTGTTGGAGACACTTTCCATCACCGATAGCCTTACCGGCCTGTATAATCGCAATAAACTCGATGCTATTCTGATCGATGAGCTTGCTCGCTTTAAACGCACACGGCGACAGTTCGCATTACTAATGCTGGACATCGATCACTTCAAGACATTAAACGATACTCATGGACATATCACTGGGGATGAGATCCTGCGCAACGTAGCCCGGATACTCCGTCAATCTATTCGAAGTATTGACTACGCGGCGCGCTATGGGGGCGATGAACTTATTGTTATCCTGGTTGAAACTTCGGCAGAACTGGCGGCTAAAACTGCGGAACGCATCCGGTTACAAGTAGAAAATGCGCAACATAGCCTCAACGGCTCGTTGATTGCGGTAACGGTGAGCATCGGTATCGTGCAGTGCCGACCCGACGACATCACACCAACCGCAGTGTTTGGTCGCGCTGACAAGGCGCTCTATCAAGCAAAGCGGGCGGGCCGAAATCAGTCATATAGCGCTCATTAGCCCGTCGTTTGCCCGCAGGCATTTACTGCTTGCCCACGTGCGCTTCCACCAGCGTATTCAATACCCACCCCGACCGCCCATCGGCTGAGATTAACAGCCAGTCTCCCCGATAAGCATCTGCCATCATCAAAGATTCTTTTTTTAATACCCCAAGCACGGCGGCGCGTAAACCCGGCTTTTGGCGCAGATTGCTATTGGCAATGGCACGAAGCGGGATGGGAACCTGCAACGAGACTGTTATATAGCGCGGCTCGGAATTCTTGTGGGTACGGCTGTTCAATATCATGTTAACGAACTCGCGAGCCTGCGCAGCGTAATCCACGGCGGCCGCGTAATTATCCTCGGCATAGGATGTAGCCGCTGCGTCCAGCAGACGCTGTGCCTGAGTTTGCAATAACTGCGCGGAACCCGTGACTGGGGATGACTTCAGGCTCTCCATGATCATCTCAACTTCGGCAATAGTGGAGGCGGCGGCAGGACGGGTCGCCAAACGCCTGAGTTTCACTTGGGCATGAGCAGCTTGATTGCTGGTTTCCTGTAACGTCTTTGCCTGATCCTGCTGCCGGGCTTCGTGGCTACGGATCTGGGCCTCTTTTTCCGCCACCAGCTTCTGCAAGCGTTCTATTTCCTGTTGCTGCGCCTCTTTCTCCACCAGCAGCTTTTGCAAACGCCCGATTTCATGCTGTTCATTAACACATGATGCGCAGAGCATGTCGGCATTCTCGGCTTCGGATAGAGACGCTTTGGGAAGAATGCTGCATCCCATCATATTTACCCCGATAAGCACAAGAATTATTCGGCCCAGCATTTGTTCCGGCTGAACCCTTGAATGGTCGTGGAGCTTGGTTGCTTGTTTCAATAGTCCCATGACTCGGTTATCTCCAGATCCTGATATTGGTTGGAACAGGTATTATCGCTCAGTTCCGGTTTATGTGACACGAATTACCATTTTCAGCGTGTGGTTTAGCAGCCACCTCAGGCAAAGCTCATCGGTCCGCTTTGCCCGCGGTGCCGCTATTCGCGCACGACCATAAGACTGACGTCGAAAATTGACAGTATATCGGCGATTCAGTTTACTGGATCTTCCTCTCATCAAGAGTCTCTTTTCGGAACCGCATGACAGGTCGAGTCCAAATTATATATTCGTGTACGCACGAATCCTGGAGAGCGACTTAATCTTGAACCATTGCCTGAATGGCGACCTAGCAATTCAATGTGGAAGTTAGCAGCGATTGCTGGCAAAATACTGGGTTGCCGGAAAAATATCAGCTCACACCATCGACTCTCTCCGCAGTATGGGGCTGTACAGCACCTACCTCGGTCCGCAATACAAGCAGACAGGAACAGCGCTCTATCTGTTCCCACTTGAAAGCAAACACAGGTGGGGCCGAGCGGGTTATCTTCGCGCGCTTGAACGGACTGGAAATATTTTTTTAACAATTAATGGAACGGACATATGAATCTGATAATACAAGGGCTTGAGATCGACAACAGCGATTTGAGAGAGTTGGCGAAACTCGCTGGCGCTGACCATATCGAACGAATTACAAGCCAGGCGTTTCGGCTGGAAAACGCCATCCGCCGCGAGCATGTAGCCGAATACTGCGCCGAAGCTGAACTGGATTTTGCATTCATCGAACAAACGGCACAGCTTTCCGATTTTGGGCTGGTTGCAATGGATATGGACTCAACGTTGCTTGCGATCGAGTCCATTGATGAAATAGCCGACATGCATGGGATGAAACCTCAGGTATCGGAAATCACGCAAAGAACCATGCGTGGCGAAATCGTCTTTGCAGAAGGCCTGAGGCAGCGCACTGCCTTGCTGCAAGGGTTGGACCAGGATGCATTGCAACAGGTTTACGATGAGCGCGTGCGACTAAGTCCCGGTGCGGAAAAAATGCTGGAACGGATGAAATTAGCCGGCCTCAGGACTATGGTCATCTCGGGTGGATTCACGTTTTTTACGGATAGAATAAAAACAAAATTGAATCTCGATTACGCCGCAGCCAACAAGCTCGAAATTGCCGATGGAAAACTTACCGGCAAGGTAGTGGGAGAAATCATTGGTGCCTCAGGAAAAGCCGAGGTACTAAAAAGCGTGCGTGAAAAACTGGGCTTGAGGCGCGAGCAAGTCATCGCCATCGGCGACGGCGCCAACGATCTCAAAATGATGGAAGAGGCCGGGGTCAGCATCGCCTATCATGCGAAGCCCATCGTACAGGAGAAGGCGACTTATGCCATCAATCACGTAGGCCTGGACGGGGTACTCAATTTGTTCGCATGGTCCGCGCCATCCTGATCATGCAATAACTGCTTACATTAATAGCTGAACGCAGCTTCCACCAGGAAGGTGCGTTGGGGATAGGGATGAAAAACAAAAGCCTTGTCATTATTCAGGTTGGTAATACCGAATGAGAATCGGCTTTTAAGGCCGTTCTGGAATTTGTGACGATAGCTGGTCTTGAAATCCAGGAAGAAGAAATCACTCTGCGCGCCAAATACGTCATTTACATAGTCGCGGTTATCGAGATCGTTAAACGAATCACTGGTATAACGACCCGAGAATGCAATGTCCCAGGCTTCTGTAGCGTGATAAGTAGTGAAGAAATTCGCTCGCCAGTGAGGTAAGCGGATGCGTTGTTTGCCCGTAAGATCAAAATTACCTGGCCTTCCGGTTGAATCCGTGAAAATGATGGTGGGACCCTTGTCTACTTTTGCGTTCATCCAGGTGCCATTAAACATGAAATCGAACTTTGAGCCCAATATTCGCCGCTGGTCAAAAATAAACTCAACCCCGGTAGTGCTCGTCTGATCGATATTCTGAAACGAACTCTGTGTTTGAATGCCGGAGGCTGCCAGAACCTGTTGAATGGCATCCTTGATATCATCGCGAAACACGTTCACGCGTACGTAACCCTTGGGTAGTGCATATTCAACCATGAAGTTATGGTGCACCCCGTTCTCGGGTTTGAGCGCGGCGTTGGCCGTCACGATCTGGGTTGGAGTACCAATTGATTGATAAAGCTCAGCAATGACGGGAAATCGGTGAGCGCGGCCAAAGGAGTAACGGAGCTTCAACGGTCCAGGCTCATAACCCAGCGAAACTTTGGGTGAAAGTGCGGATTCGGCGCGATCCGGTACTGAAGTGCTTCCGACAACACCATTGGCAGCCGACCACCATTCCTGGCGCGCTCCCGCTGTTACATCCCAGTCCGGCAGGAAACGATACGCGGATTGGGCAAAGACCGCATGAGTCAATGTCTGCCCATCATTGTTCCGGTTAGCCTGCAGGGCGCCGCGAGTGAGCGTGGCATAGTCCGTCAGAGCATACTGCCGAAAGCTTAAATTGTATTTATCAAAATGATATCCGCTCAGAAATGATAGTTTTTCGTTGCCGAATACCTCTGGCGTGCTTAGCTTGAGATCATAATTCAGCCAACTGAATTTCCTGAAATCCTGAATCTGACCCGCCCCGGTATTTGCCGGATCCTTGAGACTGAAGAAAGCTGAAGCGCGAGTGTCTTTCAGGACATCGAAATGGCTGATGGTCGTGTCGATATTCCAGTCTGGAGTGAGAGCGCCACGTAGTTGCAACCCCAAATTCAGCGTCTCCCGCTTGTCCTGGCTGCCTCCAAAACCACGTTGCACGACATCGAACCGGGTTCCGTCCAGTGAAGCGTTACCTGCCGTATCGCAACAGGCCGGGGCTGCTCCTCCCCAGAACGGCTGACCGGTTGTGTCGTTTACGTAGTTGCGCGGGCGATTCTGGCTACGTGTGCGGTCCTCGTATGCAACGGTGAAGATGGCCTGAAGATCCTGCGTAATGTCGTATCCGAACTTACCCTTGAACAGGTGAGTTTGTACCTTTTCGGGGCCGGTATCGCCATAGATGATGCTGGGCGTCCCGCGAGTATCGGGTGTTCGCACACCACCGGTGACGGGAGCACCCCCCGGCACATTGAATAGTCCCGTATTATCGATGAAGTAGGATTGTGGATGGCTCTGGGCTTCAAGGCGGTTGTAGGCCAAGAATACTGTAAACCGGTCCTGGATCCGGTTGCCGTAGGATACGTACTGCCGATCGCCTATGAAAGTTCCTTGGTCAGGCCCATAAAGTTTATAAGGCTGAATGAAAAGGCTGCTCTCGACATAAAATTCCTGCTTGTGCGGCATGCGCGTTTTTATGTTCACGACGCCGCCGATGGAATTGCCACTATATTCCGCCGAGAAGGGCCCGTAAACGACGTCGACGGAGTCGATTTCATTCGGCCCAACCAGCGACCAGCGTGGAGCGCCATTGTAAGACGCCTGCAAAAAGTTATGTAGTGGCAACCCATCGGCATAGACCATACTACGCGCGGTCGAAAACATGTCCGCGCCGCGAATGCCCAGGACACCATTGGGATCACCGACATAACGCTGCCGGATTTGCAGGCTTGGCTGATATTTCAGTACCTCTTCCGTGGTTTGCGCGTTCTGCAACTCGATCTGTGACCGGGTTACGCGCGTCGACGGCGATGTGTAATGGGTATCACGCTCGATTTCGTCGGTAATGACCATTTCCTTGAATACCGTTTCCGGTTCGCTGCCCGGCGCCGGGTTATCCTTATTTCCATCCTTGCGCTTGTTCTTGCCGGAAACCCCAGTCCCTGCTTTCTTGTCAGCACCAGGAAGCGAAACGGCCAGCGGCACTTGACTCGTATCTTCCGCCGATGAGGCAGGGCTGACTGATTGCACCGTTAACTCGTTGACAGCCCCAGCGGCGGAAGGTACCTGGGTGGCGACCCCCTCTGTGGGGAAACCCGTATTGTCGGGTTTTGGCGGAGATTTTTTTGATTTGTCCGAATTTTCGGCTGCCGAGGCCGGTGATACCCAAAGCAGACCCACCAGGAAAAACGAAAAAGATCTCATATTTATTTTTATATTACGTGATCGTCCTTACTGATAACGATCAATCGGGATCTTTACCAACATGTGCTTCAAACGTTGCTTCAGCGCTACAATTTATCCCGACCCATTAAAGATCAACTGGAGTGTCCGGCAGTGATCCGTTCAATCGGTACGATTTGGAGACCCTCTTTTGCGGTATTCCACAACACCAGCACTTGCTCGCCGCTAATAAGCGGTATTGGATAATCCGTCGCGCCAACCGAAGACATCAACCGCGCAGGTTCGCTCCAGGACACACCGCCATTAACCGAATACATCATATGTATGGAGTAGGATTGCCCGTCGAATTCGCGCCATGAAAGAATAACGATTTTATCCTCCGCGATGACCGAGGCATGGTTTGCCTGTGCCGCAGGATTACCGATGGGCATGGGCGAGGACTCCCAGTCGCCGTCGATATTCTTGTAGAACAATCCCTGGCGAGCCGTGCCATTGGTAAACCAGGCCAGATGCAGCTTGCCCCACCTGTCAGCTGCCAGGCTTCCGCCATTATGCGGACAGGCATCAATTTTCCACTCATCACGCGTCGCACGCCTCACCCCTCCCTTATCCAGGTTAGCAATGGCGAAATCACGCGTGTTGGTACCGAAAATATTTCGCCAGAGAGCGGCCGGTCCGTCCTTCGTCCAGGCGAGCGCAATTCGACAACACTCGCATGCGTGTTCGTAAAATCTACGATTCGGGTCAAAACTTTTGCCATTATTGGCTGATTCGGTTGTGTATATCGATGTTCCCGTGAAATTTTCGCCTTTTTCCTTCGCCGCATCCCGATCACGGGCATCCAGCCATGCAATCACCACCCGCCCGTTGCCATCGATTGCCATCGAATCAAACCGATGGGCGGTGATGCGGCCATCGTCATTCAGCGTAATAGGTGAGGAAAAGCTTTTGCCTGAATCCGTCGAACGCGCAAACCGGACATTGCCGGCATATTTCTGCGGCAAGGACTGCACCCAGGTCAGAAGCACCGTACCGTCGCGCGTGACCGCAATCTTGGGCCGGCTCTCGCCATCAGCCGCTATGGTTTCCGGTTCAGGCGTGACGGCAACCGGCGTGGAGAAGTTCTTTCCTTCATCGTCCGACCAGGAAACCAGCAATCGCTGGTTCTCAACCCTTGCTATCCATAACCGTCCATTCTCATCCAGCGTTGCGCCCACCGCCAGCATAGCCTTTGGCGCATGCGACATTGAGTGGCCTTGTTCTCCATTAGCTGAATCCGGCTGACTTGCGAGCGCAGTTGTCGAAACGCTTATCAGGAAAATGGAAGTAATACAAAAAATCCGGTACATCTCTCGCTCCTATTACAATGTTGAGGTCGAGAGTAATCTATTTACCGAAACATGGGAATGTGGCAAATTGTCGCACTTGATAATTGCGATCTCATGAATCCGGGAGCTGAAGGCGTGATAACCAGTTGAAAGAAATAGGTTATGCGGCTACGGCAGAAATCCGCGCGCTCATCCGGGCATTTTCCCTGGACAGGCTGCTAATGTTCGCTGACGTGCTGATCATGCCCCACCCATTTCTGTACCACCAGGCTTCCCACCATGTCACCTTCGACATTGATCGTCGTACGGAATGTATCCAGGAGGCGATCGACGGGTAACAGGATGGCAATGCCTTCTGCGGGCAGACCGACCGATTGCAGTACCACTACCATCGTCACCATCCCGGCACTGGGTATGCCGGGCGCGCCCATTGCAGCCAGCATGGCCGTCAGAAACACGATCATTTGCTGCATGAGGTTGAGCTCGATACCTGCGAGATTAGCAATAAACAGGGCGGCCACTGCTTCATACAACGCGGTACCGTCCATGTTGAGCGTAGCGCCCAGCGGCAGGACAAAACCGGCAATATCGCGTTTGACATGCAGATGCTGCTCGACGCAGCGCAAAGTGACTGGCAAAGTAGCAGAACTGGAACTGGTGGCGAAGGCCGTTATCAAGGCCTCCCGCGCCCCACGCCAAAATTTCAGTGGAGTCATGCCTGTAACCAGATAAAGAATCAGCGGTAGAACCACTATGCCGTGCAGCAACATTGTCGTCAGCACCACTGCGATGAATCCGACCAATGTGGTGAGCAAAGCCATGTCCTGTGTGGCAGCGAGCCTCAACAGCAGCGCCATGATGCCGAAAGGCGCCAACCGCATGATCCAACCCACCAGCATCAACATCAACTCCAGCAACTCCTGTAGCAGAATGAGAATGTTGGCGTAGCGCTCGCCGCCTACCACCAGGGCAATCCCGAGCAAAAGCGCAAAAACCACCACCGCAATCACATTACCCTGCGCCAGTGCAGCCATTGGATTCTGGAACAACGAATGGAGGAAGTGAGCGAAAAAATCGGATAACGCCATTTGCTCGGCTCGAAATCCCTGCATGGCATCCTGAAACATCGCGAGTTGCAGTCCTGCGCCGGGACGGACAAGGTTAGCGGCAGTCAACCCCAGCAAGATTGCCAGCATCATGGAGAATATGAAAAAACCCAGCGTTGCTTTCCATACCTTGTGCATCTGACGGTGTGCGCGTAAATTGGCAACCCCGACGGCGATGGAAGTAAACACCAGCGGAATCATTACCATTTTCAACAAATCGATAAACAGTGTTCCGACGAGGTCGGCGATATATAACCCGGACTGGGCGACTGTTGATTCCTTTCCAAGCAGGGATAATCCCAGGCCCAGCAGAAGGCCAGCGAGGACACCAGCCAGGATTTGCGCATTAAGCGATATCTTTCTCATCGGTACGCTGCTTTATGAGGTTGATTTTTGATACGCCGGGAAAAATTCTTGCTCGCGGTGATCATTTGAACGATGAGGGCAAGCACCTGCCTGAAAATCTGTGTATATCTGCGGGCAACAATACCAGATTTTTCGATCGGAAGAAGCGGGGGGAGCAAAGCTCCAGCAATACTCGGCAGAAAGAAATAAATTCGGACTTTTTTCTCGCAATTGGCTCTCGCCATATTCATCAGTTTGCCTCACTGGTAGCTTCCATACGCTTGGAGCAGCGTGCATCGGAGATCTCCCTGCGGCATTCTCAGCAGCTATAATCCGTTAACATGGACACCGGCATGTCTTTTTCAGCTTTAGCAGCACCGTTCATTGCATTCATGGTAGCGTTCGCGCTGATTTGCTATTTGATCAAGGGTGGCATTCTCAAAGTGCTGGACCACCCTAATGCCCGCTCTCTTCACAGCAAGGCTATTCCGCGCACCGGCGGACTGGGTTTGATGTCCGGGGTCCTCGTCTCATGGGCGCTTCTACCCGGCGTGCTGCCGTTCTTTATATGGGTAAGCGTTATATTACTGATAGCAATCTCATTTGCCGATGATGTTTCGGGCCTGCCGGCCTGGACAAGGTTTCTGATGCATGGAGTGGTTGCGGTCTGGTTCTCCATAGCAATGCTATCTGACACCCACGGCTGGATGGTCACCGCAGTGGCTGCGGTCGCAATTACCTGGGTGCTCAATCTCTATAACTTCATGGACGGATCGGATGGGCTGGCAGGCGGAATGACGCTGATTGGTTTCATTTGCTA
The DNA here is from genome assembly GCA_039936855.1 of Nitrosospira sp. GTDB lineage: Bacteria > Pseudomonadota > Gammaproteobacteria > Burkholderiales > Nitrosomonadaceae > Nitrosospira. The sequence continues at coordinate 9,879 of JBDTHR010000139.1, forward strand.
CGGCGTAACTGCATGGCTGGCGGGGAATGAGCCATTTGCCATGATCAATTTCTGCATCGCCGCGGCAGCGGCAGCTTTCTTGTTGTTCAATTTTCATCCCGCACGTATTTTCATGGGAGATGCAGGATCAATTCCGTTAGGGTTCCTGGCTGCCATATTGGGTATTATGGGCTGGATAAACGGTGACTGGCCATTATGGTTGCCGTTGCTCATATTTTCACCATTTATTGTCGATGCTTCTGTTACCCTCGCGAAACGCGGCCTGCGCGGCGAAAAAGTCTGGCAGGCGCATCGTGAGCATTATTATCAGCACATGGTGCAAGGCGGCTTGGGTCATCGCAATACAGCCCTGCTCGGTTATGTTCTTATGTCAGCCGCAGGTGCCAGCGCAATATGGGCGACGAAACAGGAGGCTACCGTTCAATTCGGGGTCGGCGTCACATGGGTTGGAATTTATCTGATCATGATACGGGTTTGCGATCACTACTGGAAACGCCACCCCGGCGACTCATAGCATGCCTCTAAACAAACTTAATATACGGACGGGAATTGCCGTCGTTCATGATCTTGCCGCAGTAGCCGCTGCATGGTGGTTCGCTTATTTGTTCCGTTTCAATTTCGAAATTCCTCCTTTTTATCGGGGGGCATTGAAGGAAATCCTGCCGTTTACGGTGTTGGTACACGCCGCAGCATTTCTATGGTTCGGCCTGTATCGTGGGCTCTGGCATTATGCCAGTCTACCCGATTTACAGCGCATCCTCTTTGCTGTATTGGCATCGGCAGCCGCAGTGCCCCTGGTGTTATATCTGTTGCAAGTACACAGCGGCGTACCACGCACTGTGTTGCTGCTGGCGCCCATTCTGCTTATGTTCATCATGGGAGGAAGCCGCATAGCCTATCGGTTGTGGAAGGAACATCGACTTTATGGACGAAAGAAACTGGAAAAAAATCTCGTCCTGGTGCTTGGGGCGGGGGATGCCGCAGTCGGTCTGGTGAAAGAGCTTGCCCGGAGCATGCAATGGGAAGTAGTAGGATTCCTGGACGATGATCCCGCAAAACGTGGCTTGATGTTACACGGCTTCCAGGTCATGGGTCGAATCAGCGAGCTTCCGGTCATCGCAAAACAATTTCGCGTGGATCATGCCATTATCGCCATGACGCCGTCGTCATCCGACCGCCGCAAATTATTCCGCTCCCGACCCGACAGGCGCCAACCGGACCGCCATCTCCGCAATCGCCGTCGGGCGATGCAGATGTGTTCGACTGCTGGGGTAAAGGCGTTGATCGTTCCTTCGTACGACGATTTGATCAGCGGTAAAATCACCGTGTCGCAAATCCGTACTGTCGAGCTGGAAGACTTGCTTGGCCGGGAATCGGTGGTACTGGATACCGATGGCTTGCACGGCTTGTTGACAGGAAAAACGGTTCTGGTTACGGGTGCTGGTGGATCGATCGGATCGGAATTATGCCGCCAGATTGCTAAATTCAGTCCGGGCCGCCTGGTGCTGTTCGAGTTGAACGAATTCGCGCTTTACAGCGTCGAGCAGGAATTCCAGGCTAATTTTCCGAGCATACCCATGGTTTTCGCCATCGGTGATATCAAGGATGCCGCGCGACTTGCTCAAGTATTCTCACGGTACCAGCCGAAAGTTGTATTCCATGCGGCAGCCTATAAGCATGTGCCACTGATGGAGCGCGAAAATGCCTGGCAAGCTGTTTTAAACAATGTTTTTGGAACCTATGTGCTGGCACAGGCTGCAATCAAGCATGATGTGGAAAAATTCGTATTGATCTCGACTGATAAAGCGGTGAATCCGACGAATGTCATGGGCGCCACCAAGCGGTTGGCGGAGATGGTATGCCAGGCATTACAGCCCCGCACCCCCTTCCCTGAAAACGCCTCTGGAAAAAATGATTTAATGGACGGGAAGCAAGAACCGGTTTTTGTCATGGTACGTTTCGGGAACGTGCTGGGCAGCGCCGGCAGTGTCATTCCAAAATTTCGTGAACAGATCGCAAAGGGTGGGCCAATTACTGTCACCCACTCGGAAATTACCCGCTACTTCATGTCCATACCTGAAGCCACGCAACTGGTTCTGCAAGCGGGATTAATGGGGAACGGGAAAGGTGGCGGTGAAATTTTCGTGCTGGATATGGGCGATCCCGTCAAGATAGTCGACCTGGCAAGAGACTTGATCCGTCTTTCCGGTTTGAGCGAGAGTGATATCCAGATTGTATATAACGGGTTACGCCCCGGGGAGAAACTCTACGAAGAGTTGTTGGCAGACGACGAGAACACTTTGCCGACCCCTCATCCCAAACTACGCATTGCCCAGGCCCGTCAGGTTGAGAAACAGTGGCTGATGGAAATGTTGGCATGGGTAAACGGGCATCCGGCATTAAGCGATGAGGAAGTCAAACACGATCTGAGAAGATGGGTCCCGGAATACTCAAGCCAGGAACCCGGGCAATGATTTCCTTGTTGCCCACGCCATTTATTCGGGAGACGACTCAGAGCCGCCTCGCAATTACATCATTTTGCACGCGCAAAGCCATGACGAGCTTGGCGTAAGCCCCACCCCTGGCAAGTAATTCCGGGTGACTGCCTATCTCAACGGTTCCGTCTTCACCCAGCAAGACAACGCGATCTGCTTTCTCCACGGTGGCTAAACGATCGGCGATAACAAGCGTGGTACGCTCCTGCACGACGGCGTCCAACGCTGCCTGGACATGATGTCCGGATTCGTCTATCTTTCCGGTTGCCTCATCCAGGATCAGGATAGGCGAATTTTTAATCAGTGCGCGCGCGATGGCAATACGTAGCCGCTGTCCCTCTGTAAGGTTTACGCCGTGTTCCCCTACGACGGTCTGCAATCCCTGCGGCATTTTCCGTATGAACTCTGTTGCGTGCGCGGCTTGTGCCGCTGCAGTGATCGTTGCTTCTGTTGCGCGGCCCAGTGCACCATAAGCGATGTTGGCTGCTATCGTGTCATTGAAAAGCGTTGTCTTTGATGATACCAGCGCAATATTGGCGCGCAGACTGGCTAATTTAAGGCTTCTTAGATCATGGCCATCCAGGAGAATTCTTCCCGATGCGGGATTAATGAAACGCGGCACCAGACTCGCAAGCACAGTGGTGCTTCCTGAAAAACCTACTAACGCCACCATTTCGCCCGGCTGTATGGTCAGCGTGATGCCCGGCAGCGTCGAACATGCTCCGGTGCCCTGCTGGCTACCTGGCTCAGGACTCGCTTTAAAACCGGCTTCAAAACTCTTG
>JBDTHR010000140.1:0-5059 GCA_039936855.1 Nitrosospira sp.
CGACAGCAGTACAAAGGACCACATGTTCCGTAAAATGCCTGCGTCGGCTAATTGCTTTGCGACACTTTTTAAACTGCTGCCCGGCTTGATGGAAAATTCGTAAGGAACGGTCGGTGGCTGAACGGGAGCATTAAGTTGATAGCCCAGCCATCCGGTAAACATCAAGGCCCCAGCGAAGGCGAGAAAGATCAAGCGTTTTAGCGTACGCAAAAGAACCTCTGGATAAGTCCGTGAAGCGCTGGGTTGGCAACTCGGCTGGTAATATCGGGATGATCATAAACGTTTGATACCAGCCAGGGTCCGCCCGGAGTCCGACGGAATGATGGACTATTTGCCGCAACCCAAGGACATCTGCCTCTCGAACGGCGTTGCCAGTTCGAGAACGAAGAATGCCTCCACTGTAAAAAAGATCCCCGAAGCAGACAGCTATCTGAATGCGTTGCCATACTTCGCGTTCCCCTGTGGATAGCATCTCCCTCGAAAGGCATTACCCGCATGCACGAACTGGACCGGCTTTACAGATTCTTCGTTTATAGATTCCTTAACCGCAAAAATCAGGTTTTACGGAAAATAAGTGTACCATTTGTGCCCCCAAAGCCAAACGAGTTTGACATTGCAGCGTTAATTTCCATCTTCCGGGCGATATTGGGTACGTAATCCAGATCGCACAGGGGATCCTGATCGAAAATATTAATAGTGGGCGGGGCCACCTGATGATACAAGGCCAAGGCGCTGAATATGGCTTCGATCCCGCCAGCAGCCCCGAGCAGATGCCCGGTCATCGATTTTGTAGAGTTCACTACAAGTTTTTTCGCGTGTTCGCCAAAGCAGCGCTTCACCGCGACAGTCTCCGCTATATCTCCTAACGGCGTCGAGGTGCCGTGCGCGTTGATATAGTCCACTTCAGTGGAATTCATCCCTGCATTCCTGAGCGCATTATTCATACAGCGCGCTGCACCTTCCCCATCTTCCGAGGGGGCTGTCATATGATAGGCGTCCGCGCTCATGCCAAAACCCGCTAGTTCAGCGTAAATTTTTGCGCCGCGACGTTTGGCATGCTCCAGTTCTTCCAGAACCAGAATCCCGGCGCCCTCCCCCAGGACAAAGCCGTCCCGACCCTTGTCCCATGGCCGACTGGCGGCAACAGGATCGTCGTTGCGGTTCGACAGCGCCCGCGCTGAGGCAAAGCCGCCAATGGCAAGTGGCGTTACACATGACTCTGCACCGCCCGCCACCATCACATCCACATCTCCATACTCGATCAGCCGAGCCGAATCACCGATGCAGTGGGTGGCGGTGGTACAGGCAGTGACAATGGCGAGATTCGGTCCCCTGAAGCCAAACTTAATAGACAAGTTACCCGCAATCATGTTAATGATAGTGCTGGGTATAAAAAATGGGGATATCTTGCGCGGACCGCCGGCGTGATAAATATCATGCGTGGCTTCAATCATCGACAAACCGCCGATGCCGGAGCCAATATTGACGCCAACGCGCTCGGCGTCAAGTGAGGTATTGGCTAAATCGTCAATACCTGCGTCCCGAACCGCCTGGATAGCTGCCGCCATACCGTAGTGAATGAAAATATCCATACGACGTGCGTCTTTAACGGACAAATACTCCGTAACGTCAAAATCCTTTACTTCTCCGGCTATCTGAGACGCAAATGCGGAAGCATCAAAACGAGTAATTCGTGTGATGCCGGATTTTCCAGCGAGAACGTTGGTCCACGCATCTGAGACGGTGTTACCGACAGGCGAAATCATGCCCAGTCCGGTGATAACTACCTTACGCTTGGACAAGATGGCTCCGATATGGGAAGTGCTTGAAGCAAAAATTAACTGCTGTGGGAATTGATGTAATCGATAGCCTGCTGAACAGTATTGATTTTCTCTGCCTGTTCATCCGGGATTTCACATTCGAATTCTTCTTCCAGCGCCATGACCAGCTCTACGGTGTCAAGCGAATCAGCACCCAGATCATCCACAAAAGAAGATTCACTCTTGACGTCGGCCTCATTCACTCCTAACTGCTCGGCCACTATTTTTTTTATACGCTGCTCTACATTTTCCATCTAAATACCTCTTCCGGTAAGAAAAAACGCCGTCATTCTAGCAAGTTTTTGGTGTTAATAAAATCTGAACGCTTTGAAGCTCAAAAGTAGTCAACCTGGTCCATAGCGGGGTTTTCTCGGTAATTTACAGGTTGAATGGCAAAAAATTGGGGATGCACCATTAATCCATATACATTCCGCCATTCACATGAAGTGTAGCGCCCGTAATATACGCTGCACCCGGCGAGGCAATAAAAGCGACTGCCGAGGCGATCTCTTCGGGACGACCCAATCTGCCCAGGGGGACTTGCTGGAGCAGAAGCTGGTGTTGTTTTTCGGTGAGAGAACGTGTCATGTCAGTCTCGACGAACCCAGGTGCAACACAATTGACAGTAATGTTGCGGCTACCCACTTCACGCGCCAGAGATTTGCTGAAGCCGACGATTCCGGCTTTGGCAGCAGCATAATTAGCCTGGCCCATATTGCCGGTATAGCCTACCACAGAGGAGATATTGATTATGCGCCCATAACGTGCTTTCATCATGGCTCTCAGCACAGCGCGGCTCAAACGGAATACTGATTTGAGATCCGTCTCCATGATTTCATCCCATTCCTCATCCTTCATACGAAGAAGCAAATTGTCGCGGGTGACTCCGGCATTATTCACCAGGATTGCGATATCGCCAAATTCTCTTTGTACGGCGTCAAGAACGCTTTCAATCTGAGCAGCGTCGTTTACATTCATTGTCATGCCGGCACCCTTGAGGCCTGCCTCCTTGAGGTAGCCGCTAATGATTTGAGCACCACCCTCGGTTGTGGCGGTGCCTATCAAAGTGGCATTTTGCCTGGCCAGCTCAAGCGCAATGGCCCGGCCAATACCGCGGCTGGCGCCGGTTACGAATGCGATTTGATTTTGTAGCATTATCTTCCAGTACGTCCAGTCAAGATCAACAAGGATAAGCTCTGTGCTATAAAAGCCACCAGGCTCATCAATAGTACAGCAACCTACAACAATATGTCAGCAGCATGGTGAAGCGCTGCGCTGTCCGCCAATGTCAGGCTATGCAAATTTGCATCTATACGTTTGGTAAGTCCGGACAGCACTTTTCCCGGCCCGCACTCCACCACATGGGTAACGCCGGCGGATGCAAAAGAGCGAACGATTTCTGTCCAGCGCACCGGGTTGTCTAATTGTCGTATCAGAATTCCTTTTATGTCTTCAGGATTTTTGTGCCGCTGCACGTCAGCATTGTGCAACAGTGGCGTTTCTGGCGCCCTGAGCATCAGTAATTCCAGTCGCTGTTGCAGCCTGCCCGCGGCCAAACTCATGAGGGAACAATGCGAAGGTATGCTCACAGGCAACATCAGTGCCCGCTTCGCGCCTTTCGATCTGGCCAGCTCCATCCCGCGCAGCACAGCATTTTTGTGACCGGCGATCACTATCTGGCCAGGCGAATTAAAATTCGCCGGCTCAAGCAATTCTCCGTCGGAAGAATTTGTGATTTCGTCGCAAAGTGCTCTCACCACCTCATCGTCAAGCCCAAGAATTGCCGCCATGGCGCCGATACCTTCTGGTACCGCCTGTTGCATTACCTCGGCCCGAAAACGTACCAATGATAGCGCATCCGAAAAAGCCAGGGCGCCCGACGCGACCAAGGCGGTATATTCTCCAAGGCTATGGCCGGCCATGATTGCCGGGTTCACGTCTCCCAGGCTTTGCCATGCGCGATATACGGCGATGCCGGCCATCAGCATCAGTGGTTGAGTATTGAGTGTGAGATTAAGCTCATCGGTCGAACCATCATTGACCATCGTCCAGAAATCCTGTCCGAGCACAGAAGACGCCTCGGCAAAGGTTTCACGCACGACGGGGAAATCAGCATAACCCTTCATCATGCCTATCGATTGCGAACCCTGCCCAGGAAAAACACATGCGAATTTTACGGAAGCAGTCATTGTTGCCCGCGTTTATTTGAACAGAAGCAGTTGATAATTCCTGGATATCTCTGGATGGGAGTAAAACCGGGGCGATAGTATTGTATTAATTCAGGAAATGGCATTCTTCTAATGCTTTATTGCGACAAACAATAAAAGCAAGGGATAATCAGACGATAAAAACACGCTTCTTGTGATTTACGTCGAGGTTAGCGACTACTACCATGAAATCAATACCGCTCCCCAGGTAAAGCCTCCTCCTACGCCCTCCAGAAGTACATGCTGACCGGATTGAATGCGACCATCGCGTACCGCAATATCCAGCGCCAGCGGAATTGAGGCAGCTGAAGTATTGCCATGCTTGTCTAGCGTGGCAACCACCTTCTCCATCGGTATACCCAATTTTTTTGCCGTAGAAGTGATGATACGGATATTAGCCTGGTGGGGGATCAGCCAATCAATATCAGACACCAGCAGATTATTTTCCGCCAAAGCCTCGCGCACGACATCTTCCAGAACTTTTACAGCAAACTTGAAGACTGTATTACCTTCCATCATAACGAACGGGCTACCTTGAATCTTGCCATGAGAAAAGCTCCCGGGCGCCGCCAGGATATCCTTATAGCTTCCATCCGCATGCAGATGGCTTGAAATTATTCCCGGGCGATCGCTCCGGGTGAGTACAACGGCACCGGCGCCGTCACCGAATAGCACGCAAGTACTGCGATCGCTCCAGTCGAGTATGCGCGAGTAGACTTCCGCCCCGACGACCAGAGCCGTGCGATATTTCCCGCCCCTGATAAACACATCAGCGGTGGCAAGCGCATAGATAAAGCCGCTACATACCGCCTGTACGTCGAATGCAGCGCAATCCTTCACGCCAAGCTTGTTCTGCAGAATACAGGCTGTACTGGGGAAAATTGCGTCCGGCGTCGTGGTGGCAACAATAATCAGATCGATCTCTCCAGCATCAACCCTCGCCACCCTCATTGCTTCACGGCTGGCATTGAACGCCAGATCGCTCGCCATCTGGTCATCCGACGCAATGTGCCGCTGCGTGATACCGGTACG
>JBDTHR010000141.1:0-12609 GCA_039936855.1 Nitrosospira sp.
GGACTTAAAGAATCGCAGCTTTTGCAGCGGATTTCCTTTAAGTCCGACAGGCTGCCAGGGTTCAGCTTTAGGCTTCAATGAATCAGGATAGCAGACAAGGCTATTGCGGTTTGCGAGTATAAGTTAAACTGCGTGGTGAATAATGATACGGGATAAAAATGGAAAGCAGTCTTCTAATCCACCGGCCGTCCGCCTGACCCGCAATTTCGAGAATGACAGTTTCCAACTTGTCCAAAAGTAAATTCATTACCTTGGAAGGCATAGATGGCGCGGGCAAGAGTACCCACCTTGGCTGGCTTGCGAGCGTGTTGCGTGGCCGGGGGAAAAGCGTAGTCGTGACACGCGAACCGGGCGGCACACGCCTGGGCGAACGATTGCGCGAGCTTCTGCTTGATTGCGGCCAGGCCATGCATGCGGAAACCGAGGCCCTACTGATGTTTGCCGCACGGCGGGAGCATCTGGACAAGGTTATTCTGCCGGCGCTGGATCGCGGCGACTGGGTGATTTCCGACCGATTCACCGACGCCAGCGTCGCCTATCAGGGCGGTGGCAGAGGTTTGGCAACGGAGAAACTCGATAAGCTCGAGCATTGGGTGCACGGGGAATTTCAACCTGACCTCACGCTTTATTTTGACGTGACAGTCGAATCAGGCAGACGGCGAATAAATGCCATCAAGCCGGCTGACCGGTTCGAAGCGGAACAGGATGAGTTTTTCGGGAGAGTGCGAGATGCATATCTGGAACGAGCCTGCCGGTTTCCGCGGCGTATCTCTGTAGTAGACGCAAACCAGCCTCTAGAGGAAGTTAAGAAATCAGTTGAAAAAATCATATTATCCTTCTGTTAATGAATAACATTTATTCATGGCAGAAGGAATCCTGGCGAAAATTGGCCCAGGATGCTCAAGGAAGCAGGAGGTTACCAGCTCATGCTTTGCTGCTGAGGGGCAGAAAGGGCTTGGGCAAGCTTGCATTCGGCCGTTACCTGGCTAAATCGAGGCTCTGCGAGAATCCATCTGCCGCTGCCGAGGCATGCGAAACCTGTGCAAGCTGCCGCTGGTTTGAGCAAGGCGGTCATCCGGATTATCGGCTGATTGAGCCAGAAGCCACATCGGCGCCATCCACGATGGCAGGGTCGCCCGATGATAACGGGGAGGATGGAAGCAGCAATATCGTGCCGAGCGCCACGACAGAGTCCGGCAGCGCGAAATCCAGGAAAAAGCCAAGCAAACAGATCAGTGTCGGGCAAATACGAGACCTCGCCGATTTCATCAATACATCCAGCCATCAGAACGGTTATAAGATCATCTTGCTCCATCCCGCGGAAACCATGAATGCAGCGGCTGCCAATGCGCTGTTGAAGAACCTGGAAGAACCGCCGCCCCGGACACTATTCATTCTCGTTACCCATCACGCGCAGTATTTGTTGCCGACCATACGCAGCCGGTGCCTGCAAGTCGCAATGCCCGTGCCTGATGCTGCAACCGCCATTGCCTGGCTTAAACAGCAGGGGATCAAAAATCCGGAAACATGTCTGGCTTCCGCCGGGTATGCGCCTTTGTCGGCGCTGGAATTCAACGATGACGATTATCTGAAGCGGCACGGCGACTTCATCGGGCAGATCAGTACGCCCGCCGATCTCAGCCCGATTGCGCTGGCGGAAGAGTTGCAAAAATCAGACTTGCCCACAGTGGTCAACTGGCTGCAGAAATGGTGTTACGACTTGATGAGCTTTCGCACAACCGGCAAGGTCCGCTATCATCTGGATAGGCTCGCCGCCATAAAATTGCTGGCATCCGGAATCGAGCCGCGTTCACTGGCAACGTACTCGCGAACCTTGGCCGACGCACGACTGCTGGCAAGCCATCCTCTCAATACTCGATTATTCCTGGAAGATTTGCTGTTTTCCTACGTCATTGCACTATCCACGGTATCACCGTCATCTCAATTCGAAGCATAAGCCAGCCATGCTTGATTTGGACTGGAGCGATATCCAGCCCCACCGCGTTGCACTCATCGGCATCGTAGACTAAGCTATCCCCTTTGTCGTACGCTTGCAACCACCCCCGGGTTTGCCTTCAGTTACCGCCGACGGTCCACGGGAAGGGTTTTTTCAAAGGTTCCATCGCCATGTTTGTTGACTCTCATTGCCATCTGGATTTTCCTGATCTGTCGAGCAACCTTAACGAGTTGCTGGAGAAAATGCAGGCGAATGATGTCAGCCACGCGCTCTGCGTGAGCGTTAACCTGGAAGACTTTCCTCGAGTGCTTGCGCTGGCGGAAACCCATCCGAACCTGTTTGCCTCAGTGGGTGTTCATCCGGATTATGAAAATCTGGCTGAGCCACAAGCAGCGCAACTGGCATCCCTGGCCGAACATTCCCGAATTGTTGCCATCGGCGAGACGGGACTGGATTACTTTCGCCTGAAGGGTGATCTGGAATGGCAGCGGGAACGCTTTCGCCAGCATATCCGCGCCGCCAAACAGTGCGGTAAACCGCTCATCATTCATACGCGCGAGGCGGCTGCCGATACGTTGCGCATCATGGCGGAGGAGGGTGCGGATAGTGTCGGCGGGGTAATGCATTGCTTCACGGAAAGCTGGGAAGTGGCCCAGCAGGCGATGGAAATGAATTTTTATATTTCTTTTTCCGGGATTGTCACTTTCAAGAATGCCGTTGCTTTAAAGGATGTAGCGAAGAGAATCAAGCTGGACAGAATGCTCATAGAAACAGATTCGCCATATCTCGCGCCGGTGCCGTATCGCGGCAAAATGAATCAGCCTGCTTTTGTGCGGCATGTGGCAGGGGAAATAGCCGCATTGCGCGGTATCAGCATCGACGAAGTGGGCAACGCCACGACCGAAAATTTTTTCAACTTATTCAAGGCGGCCTGAACGATGAGATTACCAGGAAAATTCTTTTTTACTGCCGGTCTGCTGCTTGCTGTCAACTTGTGGCAGCAACCGGTTGCACTGGCAGGAGCCTATGAGGATTTACGTTGGGCGGCTGAGGACAATAACACCACGGATATGACAAAGTTGCTTGCCGCAGGTGCCGACCCCGACACACCCGATGCACAGGGAAACACACTTTTGATGGTTGCGGTGCGCAACAAAAATGCCGAACTCGTTGATCTGCTGATAAAGGCTGGCGCAAAGCTCAACTTGCGCAATAAGTATGGCGAAACCGCCATTATGCTCGCCAGCTATAACGGGCTTGGGAATATCGTCGAGAAATTGTATGTCAAGGGCGCGGAAATTAACCACAAGGGGTGGAATCCGCTGCTTTATGCCGCAATCGCTGGTCATGCGAAAATCGTCCAATTATTGCTGGAGGGTGGTGCGGAAGTTAATTCGATATCCAGTAACGGATCAACCCCATTAATGATGGCGGCCAGAGGCAACCATGTGGATACTGCACAGGTGCTTCTGAAAAACGGCGCCGATCCCAACATCAGGAACGAGCTGGGAAAAACCGCATTGGACTGGGCTTTGAGCAAAGATAATCAGAAAATTGCTGAATTGTTGAAAACCAGTGGAGCGACGGAATAACCGAGTCCTCCCAGGTAAACCGGGTAGTTATCAGGAGCGACATGAGTGCGATTGGATTCAATCATTACAATTTGCGCGGTCCGCGTGAGCTGATAGATGAGCTCAAGGATTTCTATTGCGAAATAGTGGGACTCGCGCAAGGGCAGCGTCCACCTTTTGAGAGCTTTGGGTATTGGCTTTACGCAGGCGATCAATGTGTTCTCCACTTGAGCCAGGCACGCCCGGATGAAGTGCGCCTTACGCATATCGCCACCACTTTTGATCACGTGGCGTTTACCTGTACGGATCGTCCCGAAATGGAGAGGCGCCTGAAGCAGCATAATGTCGAATTCCGGAGAGGCCAGGTACCATCTCTTGGCATCGCCCAGCTATTTTTTAAGGATCCGGCAGGGAACGGAATAGAATTGAGCTTCGCTGAAGCCCCCAGCTAACCGGACTGAATGAGTCGTTATCTGATGCCATCGTTAAAAATAGCGATAAAAAATAGTAGAGGCAGCGAAAGCAAGTGCCGCGCACGGAACGCCGCCACACTTTGCGTTCATATGGAAACACTGTAATGAAAAAATCGCTTCAGGATAAGGTGGCCATTATCACTGGCTCATCGCGGGGCATCGGTGCGGAAATTGCCCGAACGTTGGCCGGCGCGGGTGCAAAGGTCGTGGTTAATTTTGCCGGTAACTCGAGTGCCGCCGAAGCGGTATGCACTGCGATAAGGGAAGCAGGCGGCGAATCGCTGGCGGTCAAAGCGGACGTCAGTGACTCGGCTCAGGTTCGGATGCTGTTTGATGCCGCTATCGAACGATTCAAGCACGTTGACATTCTCGTCAATAATGCAGGCGTGCTTCTATCCAGGAAAATTGCCGACATCAGCGATGAAGAGTTCGATCAAGTACTTAATATCAATGTAAAAGGCGTTTTTTATGCCCTGCGGGAGGCTGCAAAGCGGATCGCCGATGGTGGGCGCGTGGTCAGCCTCTCAAGCACTGTTACCCGGCTTATGCTGCCCAACTATGGCGCTTATGCGGCAAGCAAGGGCGCTGTCGAACAATTGACCCGCGTCTTCGCAAAGGAAATGGGGGAACGTGGCGTTACGGCCAATATCGTTTCACCGGGGCCGGTCAATACCGAAATGTTTGTTTCGGGAAAAAATAAGGAAACGATCGAACGGATGGCCGCAATGTCTTTCCAGGGCCGTATCGGCGAGCCGGAAGACATCGCGCGCCTGGTACTCTTTCTGGTCAGCGAAGAAGCGGGCTGGGTTACGGGGCAGAACATCAGCGCCAGCGGCGGAGCCGCATGATCTCCAAGGGGCACGCTTAACCAGAATGGGCCTGAACAAAAAAAATGAGAATTCCCCAGGAATCCCCCTCATGCATGGAGAATTACCGGTAGTGCCGCTCTTGGCGGCCTCTAAATCAATAACCGGTTACTTCCATTATTGCGGTGTCCTCTATTCCCTTGATTCCGTGGGACTTGACTATATCCATCATCAAGCAGAAGTCCCTCATTTGCATGCAATCCAGCGCCCATTGTCCAGGTTCCGATTCGTATATCGCGTCTTCCATCGTCGACGCAGCCGCGGCCCAGTGACCATGTGCAATCTCCAGCATCGCAATCTTGCACCGCGTCACTTGCGTTGGCGTCGCTGCCATCAATATTTCATGCATCGTTTTCATGGCGGTCTCCTTGCCAAAAGAATTTCTCCTACATTGAGTTTGACAGCGTTACCTGGACCAAGTGCCACAGGTCAAAATTTTTCATACAATATGTGTTGTCGTGCCACTATTGCGTTATTTCATTATCACAAAAACAATCATTTCAGCTTTTTAAAAGCTGATCCTCATCTTTAAGATTAATCGGAGATATGGTCGTGACGGCACAAGGCTGACGGCTGTGACTGTTCGCTCAGTTAATTCGCCGGCCCAAGGATCGCAAGCGTGGAGTCCATTATGAACATTGATGGCGATTTCCTGATAATCGCCGTGCATCTTATCGCGGCGTTGGTGGCCGGAGGTGCCATCGGCATGGAAAGAAGTTTGCACGGCCATCCCGCCGGTTTCAGAACGCATGCGCTCGTCAGTCTCGCCTCCAGTTTGCTGATGCTGATCACCTTATACCAATGGAAATGGCTTCCGGATGTTCCGATCGACGCCATCAGAATGGACCCGACTCGAATGGCTCAGGGAATTATGACGGGCATAGGTTTTCTGGGTGCGGGCGTGATTTTCAAGGAGGGTTTAAGCGTTCGCGGCCTGACAACTGCCGCCTCGATCTGGATCACGGCAGGCATCGGCATTTTGATGGGTATAGGATTTTTTGTTCCCGGCATTCTTGGAACCATCCTCACCCTCGGCGTTCTTTCTTTGTTCCGCTTGATTGAGGACAGGCTCCCCCGTCAGTTGTATGCTCAATATCATGTCAGCTTTGATCGTAACTCCATCATGTCGGAAAACGAAATCCGAAAACTCGTGATTGACCACGGGTTTGACGTTGTCACGATGAGTTATCGCATCACTTCGGCGGCCTTGTTTGAATACCGCATGGATATTCGAACCACAGATCTCGGTAAAACTGCAGCACTTGCGAACACGATGAATGGAATGGAGTCGGTCCGCGAATTTCGCATCTCGACGACCGGCAGCTAATGATGCGCATTTCACTCGTGTAGCGATGGATGAAACGAGGAAAAGCAAGCTGGATGGATGCGCATGATAACCTGTTGCCGTCGGCAGAACCGGGAATAGGTATCGTACAAGAACATTTCTTCGTCGATTCCGCCTGATTTCCGGAATCATCAACCACCCCTAAGGAGCGTTCTATGCAACTGAACCCTTATCTTGTTTTCAACGGTCAATGCGAGGCAGCGTTCAAATTCTACGAAGAGCGACTTGGCGGAAAAATCGTGGTAATGCTCACCCACGGAAGTTCGCCAACCACAGAACAAGGGCTGCCCGAATGGCGAAACAAAATCATGCATGCTCGTCTAACGGTGGGAGATACAGTATTGATGGGTTCCGACAGCCCGCCCGATCGCCATGAGGAGATGAACGGCTTTTACGTAGCGTTGAATACCGAGGCTCCGGCAGATGCAGAGCGTATTTTCGATACATTAGCAGAAGATGGAACAGTGAGAATGCCGTTACAAGAAACGTTCTGGGCTGCCCGGTTCGGCATGCTTGTCGATCAATTCGGCGTGCCATGGATGATTAACTGCGAGTAGATTGGCAATGTAAATCGCGTGTAGCCAACGCATTTACTGAAGCAACGAATTGGCGAAGGCGGTTGACCGGGCGCTGTATGAGATATGGAAACAAGGTGTTCGACGTCGGGCTGTACTCGCGCAGGATTGACACCGCGCAGCCATACGATCGGTCTCTCGCAGGGTGTATTCCACTTAACTTACTACAACGTGTAATTGGAGGAGAGGGCGATAATGTTTGTATTTGTCTGCCAGCTCTTTCAACTGGAACCCGCGTGAGCCCGTCTTTACCCCCAGCGCCTTGACTTCATTGGACCTCGCCACCGCGCCGCCGTCGTTGTTGGAGAGCACGACTACCGACCGGTTCTCCAGGGTCGGATTGAACACTCGCTCGCAGCTGACATAAAAATTATTAACGTCCACCAGCGCGGAAATCTGCTGGCTTGCAGCCGGTCGCCCGAGCGCTCTATGCGAGGCTCAAGAAACTGCCCGATTGGAAGGCGTTGGGTTATGGCGTGATCCGGCGCCTGTTCCCCCATGGAATTTTCGGCGCAAGTGATGCAGGACAGAAGGGTTTTCCGATATGTGCGGACGTTTTGAACAATCCGGAACACGCAGGTATTACGCGCAAGCCCTGGGGGTGAATACCGAAGGGTCAAAGTGGGTTGGCGGCGACTCTGTTCCTCAATACAACCTAAGCCCGGGCAGGCCACTGTTCATGTTTCACCTGCTGAGCGGAAAGATCGATTGCGATCACGTCATCTGGGGCTATCGCACGCCGGAAGAGGCGGCGGCCAAGAAAAAGCCCTGGATAAACGCACGTGTGGAAAAAGTACTGACCGGACGTTATTTCGGGCACATGTTCAGGGAGGGGAGGGTACTCATTCCCGCAGGCGGTTGGTATGAGTGGCCGGTCGAGAACGGCAAAAAGCAGCTCTGGTACATCACACGCAAGATCGACGCGCCGATTTTCATGGCAGGCTTAGCCAACTTCAGGCCATACACTCAGCAAGCCGTTGAAGTAGGTTTGTCATCGTCACCGAGGACAGCGGCGGCGGCATGGTGGATATCCATGACTGCAGGCCTGTTGTGCTGGAACCGGCGGACGCCTGGCGCTGGATGGATCCTGCTACGCCGGTTGAGGAAGCCGCCCATATCGCGCAGACACGATCACTCCCGACAGAAGTGTTCCAATGGTGGCGCGTGAGTCCGCAGGTCAATAAGGTTGATCCGAGCAACAACGGCAAGCACTTGCTTGCCCCTTTGGACAAACCCGCCAATGAAGATCATCCTACCTGAAAAAACTCGAATATGGGCTTGAAGGCGATGTAGACATAGGGCAGAACCAATATAAGGCAATATCGATTTCTACATGGATGATTGAGGATAGAGCATCCTGACCCATCATGGACACGATCGACGCATGGCGGGTGATTGCCACCTTTGCATGTGACAATTTCGCTCACACCCTGTCTTCGTTAAAGCTCGAGCAGCAAAAGTGAGCAGGGATACCATCTTTTGGCGTATTCCGGGCGAACTGCAATTAGAATTTAAGGTCCGAAATATATAACTAAAATATTATGATAAGAATCAAAACATGTGAATTTTATTTATAGTAATACTGAGTACAATTATGAAGCTTCTTCATGAATTGTGCATCAGGGGTTCTACCTGGTATTTAACCAGAGATTCCCTGGAATGTTCCAATGTCATGAACCGCATTAGGACGGAGCGGCTTTCACTTCATCCATTTCATTGGAGTCTACCGATCATGGAAAAAGAAATAAGGAAGTTTGTGGCGGCTATATCTACGCTGGGCCTGCTAGCGGCCTGCTCGGGGACCAATGCAATCGAAGCAAAGAAGGGCGACACGAGTTTGTCCGCACAAAATATCGGGTCTTTTGTCGGCCACGACGGCCTCGTGAGGCAGTATCAAAACCGGGCCACGAAACTTCTGGAAATAGCAGCGGAACACGAGAAACGGCTCCAGTATTGCGAGGACAATAGCTACCTCTACGGGAGATACGGGCAGGATTCACGAGCGCACGCCATCGCCCTGGTGCAAAAATACACGCTCGCGGCAGAGAAAGCCACCGCATCTGCTTTTCACCACACATGGTATCGCAGCTTGCGAAACGCGATCATATTGCTTCGGTGGCGTCACCTTGATTTGGATTGCCCCAAGAGCTTAGCGGTGAACGTGGCTGGAACTGTATGAAACAGTATGACTTCATTCTGTGGCACTTACTGCAGATTAAGCGCGTCCGTTACATGTAGCAAAAGGGATGCCTTTTGCTACACTGAAATGCTTACTTTATTACCCCTCTATTTAGATCATCTTTAGCGATCTGAATTAGATGGCGGTCGTCATTTTCATCTTCTTGGGTGCATGTCCAAATCTTATTTTTGCAGTGAAATATTACAACGGTTATTGATCAGTCTTGATTCCAGCAGAAGTGCTCCCAGTTCCTCGGCTGTTTCCGTCCATTCGACCCGCTTGACCTCCTAAGCAATGCGCATATCACCGAAAGAGGCATGATCATTGCTGAAATGGGACATCACCCGGGATCTTAGCGTAACTGTTGACTGCAGCTTTAAGCGAAGCGCCTGGCTTGAATGCCGGCACTTTTGCTGCAGCAATCTTCAGTTCTTCGCCGGTCTTCGGATTGCGGCCAATGCGCGCGGACCGCATCGGTTTTGCTTGGACCGGCCTTTGCTGCTATTTCTTGTATGAGTTCGTTCTTGTTCATGCACTTACCTTTCAATGTAGGTGGTAAACAGTTTGGTGTCCGAGTTGGATTTCCGGAGAGCAGGGAAGGGCGGCTACCCGTTTTCGTCAGAAATCAGCAGGCACGCGCTACCGGCACATCACCCCACCGCGTAGTGTAGCAGGGCGATATGTTTTCCCGGCGCATGGCCCAGGACTTGGGCGCCGCCGAGGCAAATACCGATACAGCCTGACGACCATAGCGCCGGTTCAGGGCATCCATTGCCTTCATCAACCCTTCCGATCGCTGCCCCGCGCCATGTTCCAGCAATAGCAAGCCTTGGGCTGCTTGCGCATCATTTATCCCCATCAGCATCACGCCGGCTTTTTTGTACGCGTACCCCGGCTTATATATCTTCTTCAATCCGAACAGAGCGGTGCGCACCAGCAGCCGGGTATCCGCGCTGGCGTTGGGCAGGGGAATCACGATGCTGTTGCTGTACTGCGGGTCCTGCTCGCGAAACGGGTTGGTATGGATGAATACATGAATAGCGTTGCATACCCCGTTCTGGCCGCGCAGCTTCTCGGCGGCACGGCTTACGTGGCTGACAACGGCCTCACTCAGCTCCGGCAAGGCATGCACCGGCTGGCCAAAGGAGCGCGACGCAATAATCTGTTTCTTTGGCGGCGCGACCTCTTCCAAGCCTAAGCAGGAGATACCGCGCAGCTCGTTTCCCGTGCGCTCCATCACCACGCCAAAGCGTGAGCGCAGCCAAGGTGAGGGCGCATCGCGTAGATCCTTCACCGTCCGGATGCCGGCGGCCTGCAAGTGTGCCTCGATGCGCCGGCCTACGCCCCAGACTTCCCCGACCTCGATTGTGGCCAGCAGCGCATCCAGCTCTGCCGGATTCATGGCGGCGAGATCGCACACACCATTGAAGCGGGAATTTTTCTTGGCAATGTGGTTGGCAAGTTTCGCCAGCGTTTTCGAGGGGCCGATGCCGACACACACCGGCAAGCCGGTCCACTGCCACACACGCTGGCGCATGGACTGCCCCATGCTGGCAAAGGACGGCCATAGATTGCTCAGACCGTTCAGACTGAGAAAACTCTCATCAATGGAATACACTTCGACATTCGGGCTGTACTCGCGCAGGATGGACACCACGCGGCAGGACATATCGGCATAGAGCGCATAGTTGGACGAGAGTGCCACGATGCCGTGCTGTTTTGCCAGCGCCGATAGCTGGAACCAGGGCGCACCCATCTTTACCCCCAGCGCCTTGACTTCGTTGGACCTCGCCACCGCGCAGCCGTCGTTGTTGGAGAGCACGACTACCGGTCGGTTCTCCAGGGTGGGATTAAACACCCGCTCGCAGCTGACATAAAAATTATTGACGTCCACCAGCGCAAAAATCCGCTGGCTTGCGGCTGTGCCGGATGCCGGCATGGCTATACCGCAAAGCGCGATACCGCGCCGGTCACCACACCCCACACGCGCAACTCGTCATGTTCCTGAAAACAGATCGGCGGGTAGGCGGGGTTTTCCGCGTGCAGCTCGATCACGCCATTTAAGCGGTGCAACCGCTTGACCGTGTATTCGTTGTTGATGACGGCCAGCACGATATGCCCGTGCCTGGGTTCGATGGAGCGGTCCACGACAAGCAGGTCGCCATCGTGGATGTTGGCACCGGTCATGGAGTCGCCCATCACTCGGAAAAAGAAGGTCGCGGTCTTGTTGCGTACCAGGTAGGTATTGAGATCGAGCGCGGATTCCGCGTATTCGTCTGCCGGGGAAGGAAAGCCTGCCGGAATGCGCTGCAATAGCAGGGGCAAACGATAGAGCGGAGCGGAAAGTGCCGCCGGCCGCAGGCAGGGCAGGGGATCATTACGAAGCGGGAGAATGGTTGCCATGGAATGCGTCCTGATGCAATATGAAAAAATATAACCGGTCGTGAAAGGATAGCCGAAATGTGCGGACGCTATGGACTGAATCATCCTCATCCAGTATTGATGGACCGGTACCGCGCCACATCCATGCCGGAGCTTACGCCGCGCTACAACATCGCACCGACGATGGAGATCCTTGCCGTGCGCGACACCGAAGACAGCCGCATCGGATCGATGATGCGCTGGGGAATCATCCTCCATTGGGTAACCGCCGGGAAACGTTTTCCGGTGATGAGCAATGCCAGAGCGGAGACTATCGCTGAAAAACCCACGTTCAGGGAATCCTTCCGCCAGCGGCGCTGCCTGATCCCCGCGTCCGGATTTTACGAGTGGAAAACGGAGGGCAAGCGCAAGCAGCCGTATTTTATATCCAGCCGGGACGGGATGCCATTTTCATTTGCCGGGATATGGAGTACCTGGACAGCAGCAGATACGGGGGAGTCCATCGACAGCTGCACCATCATCACGACCGAATGCAATGCGCTGATGCAGCCGATACATGAGCGCATGCCGGTGATCCTGTCGCCCAAAGACTGGACGGCCTGGCTTGATCCTGAACCCAAGGAAGATGAGATATTGCTATCCCTGCTTAAACCGTTTGATGCAGAGCAGATGCAGGCTTGGGCGGTATCCCGGGCAGTGGGGAAGGTGGCGAATCAGGGAGAGGAATTGATTCTCCCCTTGACGCAATAGGGATTCTATAACGGGCTTACAGCCCCAAAATGCACGCTCACTTGCAGTTATTGTGAGCTGGAAAATGCGTCAAATGCGAGCATGCCCGGTTTTAAACGCGAGCCATTACAGTTAGGCATTAATAGTCTACTTCGAAAATTACTTGGCGGTTTCTGCAGCTATGTGCACACCACCCCTTTTACTGTGTCGATACTGATTTTTACCGTTTTGAGACCCGGCACGGCAAAAATGGTTGCTTTGGCCATGGTCGTAATCTCGGCATCATCAATAACCACACTGACTCGCTCGCCTTACTTGTCCAGTTTTTCACGGACTTTGTCGGCCGCTGCATCTATTTTCTTGCTGGCTTCAGCAGCCGTCTCGTCTATCTTTTTACCTGCGGTCTCTGCAGGCCCAGGCTTCTCGCATGCGGTAAGCCCAACAACGAAAAGCATCGAAATGCCGATTAATGTGAACTTCTCTAATATTTTCATTTTGATTCCCTTTTCAATTTTGATTATCGCCAAAAAAT
>JBDTHR010000142.1:0-15385 GCA_039936855.1 Nitrosospira sp.
GCAGTCTCGTCGACAATCGCTACAACAATTTCAGTTTTTTGGATTTTCTCGGAAAAAACTATACGGCAACCTGGCACTGGTACGCCACTCCCTACCTTCATGGCAAGCTAAGCGGTTCTCACAGTGAATCGCTTAACAATTTTGCCAATTTGACAGGTTTCGCGAACTCTACCAACCGCAACCTGCGCACTAATGACAACTATCATTTTGAGGGAGTGTTAGAAATCGACAGGGCATGGCACCTCATAGGTGGCCTAGACCATCGCGTAATGAAGAACAGCAGAATCACCGTGCAGGATTTTAACAACCAAATCAATTCAGTTGAAGGAGGCGTTCGCTATACCCGTCCGTCCGGAGCGTCGCTTACCTATAAGGTAAGAAGGGGAAGCGGAGAATTCATCAATAGACCTGAACCCATTGTCTCGAGTCTCTTCGATACGCGTTTCGAGGAAGTGGAGCATGACGTACGCCTGATATGGCCCATAACCGGCAGAGCTTCAATTGACGCTCGCGCCGGATATCTGTCGCGCAAACATGCCCACTTTTCACAGCGCGATTTCGCAGGGTTCGTAGGTAACTTCAACCTGAACTGGGCGATTACGGGCAAAATGCGCGTTAACGCAAGTTGGACACGCCAGCTTTCGAACTACCAAACTAGCGCGTTCGCATTCTTGAACCCCAACTTTCAACGTTTCTCCAGTAGCTTTATTATGACTGATCGCTTTACGGTAGCGCCAGTGTGGCAAATCACAGAAAAAACTGCGTTGCGCCTACGCTATGATTATGTCCTGGTTGATTTTGAAGGGGCAACCGTTCCGCTGCCGGCGGGTCTTCGCAGCGATTCGATGCATTCGGGCCTTATTGCTTTGGACTGGC
The DNA here is from genome assembly GCA_039936855.1 of Nitrosospira sp. Classification (GTDB taxonomy): domain Bacteria; phylum Pseudomonadota; class Gammaproteobacteria; order Burkholderiales; family Nitrosomonadaceae; genus Nitrosospira. The sequence continues at coordinate 877 of JBDTHR010000142.1, forward strand.
AACCATTGAAGCTGCTTTTTCTCAGCGCTGCCTTCCACAGAGACAGGCGGACCTCAAATCTGAGGGGATTCGATTTCGATAGTACCGCCGGCAGTTTCTCGGCAAAACTCAATTTTTGATACTCAAGTTCAAGAAAGATATGGAGCCGAGGCGCTACCTAACCATGTTGTCTCTAAATGGAACATGTTTTTGCGGAAATTCTTTTAATATTATGGGGTTATTTTTTCGTTTAAGCATTTTTTTATAGTACATATGGACTATTGCGCGAAATTCACTAACTCGCTACCGTGCATATGTCCAACGTGATATGCCGCAAAATTTAATACTGTTCGTAGGTTTTGTGAAGCGGTTGCAGCTTTCATTCAGAAACCGAACTGACGACTGTGAGGATCGTGTATATTCTTTTTTTGTTGCAGGCAAGCATGGGTCCGGCAAAATATAAAAACTGGACCAGGAAAGCTTAATATCGTCTATCTCTATCTGTACGCGTCTATATTTTGCGAGGTGTTTTGGCCATATCATTTTATGTTCAAAAGTTCTAGTGATGAGCATCATAAGGACAAAACGACCTCGACGTTATCAATATTTTTCTTCCCTCGGGTTCGTATGAAACTTGGCAAAAAAACAATTTTATTGTCGATATCCTCGTTGGTGCTCACGCTAGCGCTTGGCGCATGCAGCAGTAAAGACGCCGAAAAACCCGCCAGTCAGATTGCGGCTAAAGTTAATTCCGGCGAAATCTCTGTTCACCAGATTAATTATATACTCTCACGTGCCGGCGCCAATGCCGGCACGCCTGAAACAGCGCCTAAAATCCGCCGGGAAATTCTAGATAAGCTCATTGATCAGGAACTGGCTGTTGAACAAGCCGTTGCCAGGAAACTTGACCGTTCGCCAGATATCCTTATGGCGATTGAAAACGCTCGCCGTGAAATTCTTGCCCGGGCATATATTGAGCAAGCGACCGCGGAAATAGCGAAGCCGACTGCTGATGAAGCGAAGCAATATTACGTTGACAATCCCCAGCTTTTTGCCGAGCGTCGCATATATAACATACAAGAACTTGTGGTTCCGGTAACTGCCGGGGTAGAAACCGAATTGCGGGAAATGCTCGGCACGGGAAAATCGATGGAGAGTATCGCCAATTGGCTCAAGGACAAGGAAATCAAATTTGGTGCCGGTAGCGCTACACGATCAGCCGAGCAGATTCCTCTCGAATTACTGCCTAAAATACATCCGCTCAAAGTGGGCGACGGCCTGATCATCCAGGGGCCGCAGTCCATCACAGTAATGCGACTCGCGGCTGCGCAATCCGTGCCAATACCGGAAGCTACGGCGCTACCACGTATCCAACAGTTTCTTGGCAACCAACGCAAGACAGAGGCGGCCAAACAGGAACTCAAGGGACTAAAGGAAAAAGCTAAAATTACTTATATGGGTGGGTTTTCGGAGACCGATACCGGCATGGCATCGCAATCCGCTGGAGCGCCGTCCGTGAGCGCCGTAAAGTCCGACAGTGACATTGGTATTGAGAAAGGCGTTGCGGGTTTGAAATGACACCTCATCTAATCAACATGTGCATAAAGGAAATATGACAGCATGACCAAAACCCTGATAAGGCTGCTCGCTTTTCTATTCGCTCTATTCTCCATGAGTGCGTATGCTCAGGATATCCTCGACTATCCGCTTGGCCCAGGAGATATCGTGCGCGTCCAGATTTTCCAGAACCCGGAGCTGGCAACCGAAACCCGCGTGTCGGAGAATGGTGCTATTACCTTCCCACTCGTCGGGGCTGTCGAAGTTGGCGGGCTGCCTATTGCGGCTGCAGAACGAAAGATTGCTGCTGCTCTGAAGGAAGGTGGTTTTGTCAGACAGCCCCAGGTCAACATTGTCATTTTGCAGATGCGTGGCAACCAGGTAAGCGTGCTTGGCCAGGTCAACCGGCCTGGCCGTTTCCCGCTCGAAACGCTTAGCCGGGTAAGCGACATGCTGGCCGCAGCCGGTGGCACGGCGCCAACGGGTGATGACTTCGCCATTGTTACAGGCTTGCGGGATGGTAAGTCCTTCCGAAAAGTAATAGATATTCCGGCACTTTACCTCAAGGAAAAATCGGATGAAGATATCATTCTCGCGGGGGGAGACACAATTTATATCCATCGGGCGCCGGTTTTTTATATTTACGGGGAAGCTCAGCGTCCGGGCGCCTATCGTATCGAGCGCGGCATGACCGTCATGCAAGCCCTGGCCCAGGGTGGTGGCCCAACGCCGCGTGGTAGCGAATGGTGGTTGCGCCTTCATCGAACAAACGCTGACGGTGCGGTGGAACGGCTCTCGCCAGAGATGACCGACACAGTACAACCCAACGACATAATCTACGTTCGGGAAAGTATATTCTAATAATGGTCACCGCATAATGACCCTACTACAGTTCGTGCTCATTCTTCGGGCGCGCTACAAGCTGGCTGCACTTACGCTACTGATTACGGTGGCTGCCACTCTTTTTATCAGTCTATTGTTACCCAAGCAATATACAGCCAGTAGTGCCATAGTGGTTGATGTCCGATCGCCTGATCCCGTTGCCGGTATGATCATGCCCGGATTGGCAACGCCTGCATACATGGCGACACAAGCGGATATCATTGCTAGTGATCGTGTGGCACAGCGGGTGGTCAAACTGTTACGTATGGATGAAAGCCCTGCTATCCGGGAGCAATGGATGGATGCCACTGAGGGTGAAGGGGACTTGACAATTTGGCTGGCTGACCTGCTCAAGCAAAAGCTGGAGGTTAGACCTTCCCGTGAAAGCAACGTGATCAACATCGAATTCAGCGGCGTTGAGCCCAGCTTTGTTGCAGCGGTGGCGAATGCTTTTGCGCAGGCTTACATCGATGTTCACCTGGAACTGAAAGTCACGCCCGCCCGACAATCTGCCACGTGGTTTGAAGACCAGACCAAAATAGTGCGTGAACAACTGGAAAAAGCGCAGGCGGCACTCTCCGCATTTCAGCAAAAGACCGGTATCATCGCTACCGACGAGCGACTCGATCACGAAACCGCCAAGCTTAATGAGTTGTCTGCCCGATTAACGAACGTGCAGGCGGAAACCTCGGATAGCAGCAGCAAGCGTAAATCCGCCGGCAATTCAGAAACGCTGGCGGAAGTGATGCAAAGCCCGGTAATTAATATGCTTAAATCGGATATTGCGCGTCTAGAGGCCAAACATCACGAAAGCAACGTGAATCTCGGCGTGAATCATCCTCAAACGAAACGTACGGAAACAGAGATTGCCTCGCTGAGGCGAAAGTTAGCTGGCGAAACCCGTCAAATCACGGACAGTATCATTACCTCCTACGACGTAGGCAAGCAAAAGGAAAAAGAATTGCTTGAGGCAATGGAGTCTCAAAAAAAACGTATACTCGAACTCAATAAAGAACGCGATGAAATCGCTGTACTTAAACGTGATGTTGAAGCGGCACAGCATACATTTGATGGTGTAAGCCAGCGTTCTGCTCAAACCCGCCTCGAAAGTCTGGCTGCACAGACGAACATCGCCATCCTGAATCCAGCCACGATACCGACGAAGCACTCGCGGCCCAGGATTCTGCTAAACGTTCTAATCTCTATTTTCCTGGGTACCATACTCGGTTTAGGGACTGCTTTGATGCTCGAATTAGGCAATCGTCGAATACGTTCACCAGAAGATCTTATCCAAACCATTGATCTCCCAGTACTTGCAGTGATTTCCAGCAGACCGGTGCAGAAAATTCCTAAACTTCTCGGCCCGGCAGCCGGTTAATAACTCAAACGGAACCAGACCATGAAACCCGTAAGTGCCAGCCTCCCGATTATCAAGAGGAATCAGACAACGAAATCCGGCGAGTCGTCGATTTACGGTGAAGCACAGGTGGCTGGCAATGGTGGTTCAATAGGGGCGATTCTCGTCGACACCGGACGTCTCTCCCCCGAGAACGCTAATCGCATCCTGCGGTTGCAGATAGAGCAGGGCAAACCTTTTGGCGATACCGCCATTCAATTGGGTCTGCTTACTGAAGATGACGTTCGTTTCGCGCTCTCCCGTCAATTTAATAACCTTTATCTTCCTGTAGGGGATAAGAGCTTCAGTCATCAGTTAGTGGCTGCTTACAAACCATTCAGCCCGATCGTCGAAAAGCTGCGTGCTTTGCGTAGTCAACTGATGCTGAGGTGGTTTGATACCGAAGGCGGACGGAACTCCCTCGCCATCATGAGTCCAGGCATAGGGGAAGGACGCAGCTTCATTGCTGCAAATTTAGCTATCGTGTTCTCGCAACTGGGAAAACGCACTTTGGTCATCGACGCAAATCTACGTGCGCCCCGTCAGCACGAGTTATTCAAGCTAGGCAGCAGCGCTGGTCTATCCGGCATGCTGGCTGGCCGTAGTGGTATCGAGGCGATTGCGCGCGTACCATCGTTGCTGGGGCTTTCCGTGCTACCAGCCGGTGCTGTACCCCCTAATCCACAAGAGCTGATCGGCCGCACTGGTTTCCCTGAATTGCTACAGTCAGTGGTCCGTGATTTTGATGTTGTCATTATTGACACGCCTGCGGCGCATGAATACGCTGAAGCTCATGTTATTGCGGCGCGAGCATCCGCAGCCCTGATAGTGGCTCGCAAAGATCATACAACGATTTCGCAAACAATTGAGTTGGCTCGTAGTCTCCAACAGACGGGCACAACGCCTGTAGGTTCAGTATTGAACGAATTCTGAGCGATGAAAAAATAGAAAACCTCATAGCTTCATTCGACAATAAAAGTAGCCGGCTCAAGCCTCAACACCAGTCCAAAAACGCGTCAAGCATCTTTATCAGGCGGCAATAATGTTCTCCATTGTTTTTATACGCTATTTCTTTTTTCCATCGGTGAGGAGGATTGCGCAATGAGAATTATCCGTTATCGTCGAATCCTGCCGCGCTTTCGGCTCCACAATGCAAGCGATACCGCGCCGAAAAGACTGCCCGCCATATCCGCAACAAGGTCAGGCCACCCAGCTTGCCGACCAGGTAGATACAACTGATGCCACTCATCGAGCAACCCAACCACCAGCGAGCCAAAAAATGCAACAGCCAGACTGCGCCAGCCTTCGAATCCGCTAGCGAAGCCAAGTGCCCAGGCGAGCAACGCAAACACGGCGCCATGAAGTAATTTATCCCATGGCTCCGGCACCAGATTCACAGCAATTGGTTGCGCCCCTCCGAGGAATAAGCTGACCACAATCCCCATCGCCAGTAGTATAGCTGCGGTACGAAGATGCCGAGACAGGACGTGTTGAAAAAACAAAACGAGTACCAATTTGTCCGCTACATTCAATAGACCATCAGGCAAACCGGAAGACTGGCGTAGTCGGCTGCTCATCTGGTTACCGGTTATTGCCGGTTTAATCGTACTGTATTTGCCCAGTCTGGTCGATCTCTTTCGAGGCATCTGGAGTACCGACCAGCAAGCGCACGGTCCCATTGTACTTGCTATCGCCTGCTGGCTCATTTATCGAAAGTGGGGTGAGATGTGGCGTGTCAGCGAAGGTCGGGGTGCCAATGCCATAGTTGGTTGGCCAGTCTTCATTTTTGGCTTGATTCTTTATATTATCGGCCGTTCGCAAGAGATTCTCATTTTCGAGATTGGATCCGTGATCTGGCTGCTTTCCGGAATCGTGCTGCTCTTGCGTGGTAGCGCCGCACTCAAGGCGCAGTGGTTTCCGCTTTTTTTCATGCTTTTCATGATCCCGCTTCCCGGCGCGGTAGTGGATGCCGTAACCATGCCAATGAAGATGGCAGTGTCTTACGTGGCGGAAAGCGTTCTTTTTTGGGCAGGCTATCCCATCGCTCGCACAGGTGTCATCCTGCAAATCGGCCAGTATAAGCTGCTGGTAGCCGATGCCTGTGCTGGGCTGCATACGTTATTTACGCTCGAAGCGCTGGGTCTCCTCTACCTCAACATCATCCGGCATGACTCATTGGTCCGCAACGTCATTCTTGCCATTTTGATCGTGCCAATCTCCTTTACCGCGAATGTCATCCGTGTAATAGTGCTGACACTGATTACCTACCACTTTGGCGATGAAGCAGGTCAGGGATTTTTGCACGGCTTTGCCGGCATGGTGTTATTTCTCAGCGCGCTGCTGCTGATAATCGCGGTAGATTCCATGCTCCAGCTTAGTATTGGAATGATCAATACTTCATCGAGGACTTCGTGAACCATCACAACCCGGAGAACCATCATGATACGAACAGGTTTGCTTATTCTGGTACTGATGTTTGCCGCAGCAGCTTCAGCGATTGCGATGAAACCCGTACGCATCGCGCCCGACGCCGCTGATCGCGTTGACTACGAAAACCTTATACCCCACAGTTTTGGTAGCTGGTCCATGCTTCCGGCTGATGTTACCAGCGTCATCAATCCCCAACAACAAGAAGTGCTTGACCGCATCTACTCGCAGACTATCAGTCGCGCCTACCGTGATTCGGAAACCGGGAGTGTCGTAATGCTCGCAATCGCATACGGTGAGGAGCAGTCAAAGCAATCGCAGGTGCATTTCCCCGAGGTTTGTTACCCGGCGCAAGGGTTTCGGATTGCGAAGAGCGCGAAAGATGAAATAACAATCCAGAAAGATGCGATCCCGGTGACGCGCCTCGTTGCCACACTGGATGCCCGTCATGAGCCCGTTACGTACTGGATACGGCTGGGTAAAAGAGTCGTGCGTGGCAACCTGGAGCAGAAGATCGCGACGGTTCAGGAAGGTCTGGCGGGGCGGGTATCGGATGGACTGCTATTCAGGGTCTCATCAATCGAAAATGATTCCGCAAGGGCTTATCGGCTACATGACAGGTTTGCGGCAGACTTATTGCAGGCTATTTCGCCGGATGCCAGACATTTGCTTATTGGTGAAGAAGTGCATACCTGATGAATTCATGATTCCTAAAATAAGACAATACTTAACCAGGATTATTAGCCCCTTGGTTGGACATGAATAGCGTCATCAAGTATGGGGAATGAGGATAAAGGAAACGAGACAACGTCAGGATCCATTACGCAACCAGACGTACCGCTGAGCGGAGAAGCGGGTGTTTCCAGTGAGCAGAGTAGGTCTGATGTCGCAGCGAAATCTGCCCGATACTGCGCACTCGCGGAACAAGCATTTATATCGGGTGGCAATTTTCTTCTATATGTTTACGCTGCCCGTACGCTTCCAAAAGATCAGTGGGGAACCTTGAGTTTCGCGTTGGCTTCTCTTCTGGTGCTGCAGGGGTTCCAACGTGCCTTCGTGACGGTGCCGATGGTAACGTCAGGTGAAAAATATAGCGTCTTTGCTGGCAGCCTTCGCTTCTGGAGGCAGATGCACGGTTGGGTGACTGGAGCCACACTTCTCCTGCTACTTTGTTTTTATGTCATGGCTCGGCATTACCTGGAGGTGTGGGTTGCGGAAAGTGTTCTGCTAACAACGATTCTTGTAATTCCGGTGTACTACATGGAGTTTGCAAGACGTGTGGTCATTATGGCGTTTTCCATGCGCCGCTTGCTTGTGATGGCTGCAATTTACGTGTTTATTCTCTTTCTCGCGGGAGCGATAGTGCATAGGCTGGGCTATGACCAGCATCTTTGGGGCTTCGTGGTGATTATAGCCCTAGCTGCCATCATCAGTTGTGTAAGCGCACGGGTACAACTTTGGCCTGTATGGGGACAGAATACCGGCGGTAGCTGGAATATCTATTCTCTCTGGCGCTTTGGGCGCTGGGCTGCGGCATCGTCGCTTGCGTATACCGGCTACAATTTTGCCATCCAGGCAATTCTCGCAGCGATGGCTGGCCCAGTGGCATTGGCGGTGTTTGCGGCAGCCCGCAACCTTACTCAACCCGTTGGCACGCTCATTCAAGCAATCGACACTGTCGACAAGCCGCGTGCGGGACGAGCCTATGCACAGCAAGGCACGCCGGGCCTGTGGCGTATCATTCGACGCTCATGGGCATGGCTATTTATTCTTGCCCTTCCTTATCTAGCACTTGCTAGTTTTTTTTCACAGCGGTTGCTTGTGACTATCTATGGCGAGAAATACTCGGATGACTCCACTTCGGTTCAACTCTGGTGTGTGGTGATGATTATCATGATCCTGGTTCAACCGCTTGAAACAGGGCTATATGTGATTCGTCGTCCAGATTGGCTTTTTTATGGTCGAGCGATTTCAGCTGGTATTATTCTGATACTAACTCCTTGGCTGATAATGAACTGGTCGGTTAACGGTGCTTTGGTTGCGCTTGCTACTGGCTGGGGACTGGCGGGTATGGTTGCGGCCTGGTTACTAGTAAGGCTTTCTCATCAGGTGAAGCGGTCATGAAGCTGAAGAACTTTAGCAGCCCTGTTGCAATTAACTTAGTCAGAACTCAAGAGGGCGGTCTGTGGAAAGTGCTTGTCGTGTCGATAGCTTTCGGGCTCGCAGTTCTTCTCGGCATGCTCGTCCCGATACTAGGATTTAACTCTGCTTCATCTGTTTTAATTTTATTTTTGATATTGAGCCTCGTCATTCTACTTGGCACCGTCACCTATTTTGCAATCCGTTCACGTACATGGGCCCTTATCTTTTTTCTCGCGATCTCCGTATTCCTGATTGATGCTACGATTCGGCAGCGTGAATTGACAGAGCAAGGATTCGATATGCAATCGCTAATTAAATTCGCGATATGGTGCGCCGCGTTACTGATTGCTTTTTTTTCGACCCGCAAGTTCTCCTCCAACATGCTACGAGGAGATATCAAATGGCTCACCCTGTTCTCGCTGCTGGGTCTTGCAAGTACGGCTTACTCATTGACTCCTATCTACACATTCGGTGCGGGTATCGCAGCAATTTCATACTGCGCGTTGGCGATATGCGTTGCGGAACACCTTACCAAGCAGCAAATTCTGTATAGCTTGCTCGGTGCTATTTCCATTGTGTTGGCACTCTCGTTAGCGGTCTTCGCTTTCGGGGACGGGATGGCAGCATCGGAAGGAGATTCCACAATACGTCTGGCAGGCATTACAGGTTCAGCGAATAGTCTTGGTCGCACGGCTTCCCTGGCGATTCTAGTCATTGCGGTGCTTGTGTTTGGGCATCGCTTACCATTGTATAGTTGGCGATGTCTAGTACCGCTAGGTCTTGCGCTAACCTGCCTTCTGCTATCAGACAGCCGTACTGCAACTCTTGCGGTCATTGCCGCATTGGGGTTATATCTCCTGCGTTTGCGCCCGATATTGGGTTTTACGGTCGTTATTGCTGGCGCTGTCTCAGGATTGCTGCTTCTCAATTTAAATATCCCGTGGGAACAATTTGGAAAATCGCTGGCACGAACTGGCCGAGTAAGCGAGATGACAACATTAACAGGCCGTACGGAAATTTGGCACGCGACTTGGACGGCGTTTCTTGAACAGCCTTTACTGGGTTATGGGTTCGCGGCTACGAAGGTGCTGCTACCTGAGGTTTATCGCAGTTATTGGGGATTTACTGTTACTCAGGCCCATAACTTCTTCCTTCAAACGGCTGTGACAACTGGCTTGGTGGGTTTGGCGTTTGTGTTGATGGCCCTTATACGACAGGGAATTGCCTTTATCACTCGCCCACAGTTGTTTTCAGGATTGATTTTCATCTACCTGCTCGTATACGGTATAACAGAGCCCGGTCCAATAGGTCCTGCGCCTAATATTTTAACGCTATTCTGGGCGCTGAGCCTTTGTTGGGATCGTGTTCGCGACGCTCCGGTTGCAAAAGAGATTATCGGTGCCATTCCAAAAAAACGAAAAGTGACTGTATGACGGCTCCCAGCATTCTGCATATATGCGGCGATTACCCGGATGTGTTTCAATCCACTAAGACGCCAGTCATCGCGCGTTTGGTTGATGGTCTTTCCGCGCATGCCAACAACTTTGTTTTTTCTATTAACCGTGTCAATAATCCATTGAAAGAACAGATAAAAAGAGAGAATAATCTCTGGTCAATCCAGTATTTCGCGCCGCCGCTAGGGTTCATGCAATCCTTCTTTCTGGACCGTCTTGCGCGTTTGCTCGCGCGACTGCTGGAAGAGAACGAGATACATCCTGTCATTTTGATAGGACACAAATTTACTATCGAATCATATGTTTGCTGGAGGCTCTCGCAACGCTTTAAGATACAATATGTTGCAGCTTTCATGGGTAATACCGATTGCAAGGTATTTCTTGCCAAGCCACATTATCGGCGAAAATTTCACGAAGTTGCACGATATGCTAGCGCCATCGTTTTTCCGACACCGTGGTGCGAGCAATTTTTTAGTCACCGCTTGCTGCAACCTGCGGGTGTGCCGAGAAATAGATGGCACGTAATTCCCTTTATCAGCGGCGAGTCTCTTCTGCCTATCGAATCGCACCCTTCAAGTACACAGCGGTTCGTTACGATCTGCCGGCTGGATCTCTGGCGTCTGAAGAACCTGCACCGGTTAATCGAGGCCATCGCGGTTCTACGCAAGTCTGGCGGCGACTGGTCTCTGGACATTGTTGGCCCAGGCTCATCAGCTGCTGAAAAAATATTAAAGAATTTAATTCTGAGTTACGGCCTGAACGGATATGTCCGTTTGCTCGGCGAAAAGAGTCGTGATCAGATCGACACCTTGCTTCCGTATTACTGCGCGATGGTTATGCCCAGCTATCCAGAAAGTTTTGGTCTGGTCTATCTGGAGGCATTAGCGAAGGGGGTGCCCATTATGAGCGCGAAGAATGCTGGTATGGATGGGTTCTTTCCGCAGTCGTTTCCCGGAGTTATTGTGAAGCATGATCGGCTTGGCGAGATTGTTCAAGGGTTGATAACGCTCTCGGAGCAAAGTAATAGGTTCCGAAGTAATATTCTGGCCATGACTTCTAAATTTCGGCAGTTCGACAGAAAAACCATCGTTTCCCGTTATGTTGATTTACTTACTTCGAAGGAGCTCATATGACTCCATTTTGGTTCTGCAAGTACGGATGGGTGGTGTGTCTCGCTCTGTATTCTCAGCCTTCTTCCGCCGCCCAGTGTGCCGATAAACCACCGGTTAGCGAATTGCAAAATGCTGAAACGCTGTGGCAGGATGATTTTAGGAATGGTTTTCAATCATGGGGAGAGCTTAAATTTCAGTTCGGTGTTGAAAATATATCCTTTGTTTCTGAGGCCGATATACTTTTCCCCAAATTCCTTCGTGTTCACTACCCCCGAGGATCGTATGATCCCGGAAGTGCTCAACGAGGATTAGCGCCGCTGGGAGGCGTGCAATTTACTTCCCGCTTTGAGTCGATGAAGGTGCCGCTGAGCGATGCTATCGTGCTTTCGTATGCCGTTCGATTCGACCCGGAATTTGACTTCGTAAGAGGGGGGAAACTGCCGGGACTATATGGAGGCATTCCTAAATCTGGTGGACATATCCCGAATGGCAGCGATGGTTTCAGTACGCGTGCGGTCTGGCTGGAGAATGGTAAAGGTGCCATTTATGCCTATCTGCCAACAAGTTTGGAAATGACTAAAGAGGGTCAAAAAATTGGGTCCCTGATTGGGAAAGGTGATTGGCAGTTCCCGGTGGGGAAATGGATGGTGGTAAGCCATTTGGTCAAACTGAATGAACCGGATGTCGATGATGGAAGGATAACGATATGGATTGACGGAGTTCTTGTGCATGATGAGTGCGAACTTCGTTTTCGCGACGTACCAACCCTGAAAATAAACGGCATTTTCTTCAGCACATTTTTTGGAGGGAATGACCCGTCGTGGGCGACCCTAAAAGATACTTACGCAGATTTCACCAATTTTCGATTATCGCGAGTTAAGAGATAGAAATTGTTGTTGAGGCTGTATGTTTTACCTTAATGCATATGCGCTGTAAGACGCGGCTTCGACAATTCCACTTTCGTGTGTGGCATCACGCCTGGCGACATCTTTGCCAAGATTGAGTCATCATTCATGTGATGGCGATTTGGTTTTTACAGTTAATTGTTAACTGATTTTACCCGCACGTCAGATTGATTTTTCTGATATCGATGGTGTCGCTGAATCCCATATTGCCGGGGAACATTAATATGACGCCATCAATTTGCCGAATAGCATGCAAAATGGTTTAAGCTGAATATACAAAAAAGAGGCCGAAAAACATGAAATTATTTTTGTTAATCGTTGTATTGGCAATCTCGCATATTGGGCTAGCACATGCCGAGATTCTGATGGATGGAAATTTTTCGCGATCCGATTCTTCCGCTTACAGGGTGCTCGAAGCGAATGGGAAGACTCTCTCTGGTATATCTGTTGCGAAAGGGTTCGACGATCACGTAGAATTTTTCGACGATGTTGCCAGGTTTCAAGTACACAACTCTGATGCGCCGACCTGGAGCGGAATGCGCACGGAGTTGGTCGCCGCCGATAATCCTTTGAATACAGAATTGTGGTACAGCTTTGGCGTTCTTATACCTGACAAAGTAAAAGGTGCAGAATGGCCCGTTACCGTATTTCAGATACTCGACCAACCCGATATTGGAGAAAATGGGACTCGCTATCCGACGCTGAATATTGCCGTTGACGCAACCAACTCCATGAGAATATTCAATTCATACGATTCGGATCTCATCACGACAACGGCCGGAGTAAAACCAGTGCCTAACGTCGACTACGTTCATCGCGAACTGGCCGCTTGGGAACTGGTTCCCGGCGCATGGAATTACATCACGATGCAAGCCATATGGGCATCCGACGACACAGGGCTTATGAATATCTGGCGTAATGGTGATTTGGTTTTTTCAGAGAATAATCACCCAAACACCTTCAACGACAAACTCGGTGTCTACGCTAAGATCGGAGTATATGCGCCTGGTCGCAATGATGGCTGGAGCACACTTTCTGCGTATCACACAGGTTTGGTGATAGGCGATGCGAGGGAAAACTTCTCGACTATCCAGGCAGCCGTCATCCCGGAACCGAATCTTTATATAATGTTTCTCTCCGGAATTTGCTTACTGACGTTTCGTTTACGGCGACAATTCAGACAGATCACGGTGTCTGCCCATAGCGTATGAGCGAATTTCGATTCCTTGAGCTTAGGGCTGAATAATGATGAAATCTTTATTTCTTGTCGCTGGCGCCCGACCTAATTTCATGAAAATCGCCCCCATCGTTCGTGCCTTGCAAGCGCATGGAGGCTTGGCTTTCAAAATCGTCCATACCGGTCAGCATTATGATCGCGAGATGAATGAAGTTTTTTTCGAGGAATTGGGCATTCCTCAACCAGATATCTTCATGGCGGCGGGTGGAGGCAGCCATGCGCAGCAGACGGGCAAGATCATGCTGGCTTTTGAGGAGCTCTGCAACACGGAGCGGCCTGATGCGGTGCTGGTGGTCGGTGATGTAAATTCGACATTGGCCTGCTCTATTGTAGCCAAGAAGCTGAGCATTCCCGTGGCGCACGTGGAAGCCGGTTTGCGCAGCGGTGATATGACCATGCCGGAAGAGATCAACCGCGTGGTTACCGACAGTATTGCAGACTGGTTTTTCGTGACTGAGCCAAGCGGCATTGCGCACCTGAAGCGCGAGGGAAAACCGGATGCAGCAATTCATTATGCCGGGCACGTGATGGTTGATAATTTATTGTACCAGGCGGAAAAGCTGGCTCGCTCCGATACCTCGGGATTTGAGACAAGCAATTTCAAGGCAGAATGTGCGAACAATGATGCGCGGTATGGGGTGGTTACCCTGCATCGGCCAAGCAATGTGGACAGCGCCGAGATGTTAGCGCGTATCGTTGGTGCGCTGCGCGAGGTGGCAACCGAGATACCACTGGCTTTCCCCGTGCATCCGCGCACCAGGGGAACTCTTGAAAAATTCGGCATCGATCTGGGACCGAATATCACTTTGGTGGGGCCGCAACCCTACATGAGCTTTCTTCATTTATGGAAAGATGCCGCTGTGGTGCTGACCGACAGTGGCGGTCTCCAGGAAGAAACCACTGCGCTTGGCGTACCATGCATTACTATCCGTGAAAATACCGAGCGTCCGGTGACGGTGGACGAGGGGTCCAATGTGGTGGTTGGCACGGATCCCGCACGGATTGTCGCCGAGGTACGGAAGGTGCTTCGCGGCGAAGGCAAGCAGGGCCGCCGACCACATCTGTGGGATGGTAGAGCCGCTCAGCGGATTGTCGAAGTGCTCGCGAGCGAGCTTTCATGAGACAGCGCATTGAGATGATGGGCTGTCAAATCGATAATCTGTCAATGGAAGAGACGTTGCAGACCGTCGAGACATTTATTCATAGTGGGCAACCTCACCAGCATGTCGTTATCAATGTCGATAAACTTGTCAAGGCCAGCCGCGACGATAAATTACGGCGTATTATCAATGATTGCCAGTTGATTAATGTGGATGGGATGCCGGTCGTGTGGGCATCCCGACTGCTTGGCAAACCGCTGAAAGAACGTGTAGCTGGTGTAGATTTGTTCGAGTCGCTGATGCAGCGTGCAGCCGAGA
>JBDTHR010000143.1:0-7358 GCA_039936855.1 Nitrosospira sp.
CAGCCAGTCAAAACAGATTGTGGTTGCGCGCTACCTCGGGGATTCCAGTGAAACAGCGCGGCGATTGATGTTGCATGTCTGGGCGCTGCTTCGTCCGGCGATGCTGGGTCGCCAGCTCGCAGTACCAAGGTTGTGGAATACATGACAATAGCCGTTTTCCAGGAAGCGGCTTTTTTTTGCTCTAAAAAATACAGATTATTTATTGTAGTGCTTAGAGAATTCGAGACAAACCATTAATTTACCCAGGAGGAAGCAATGGACCTTACACCCAGAGAAAAAGACAAGCTTCAGATATTTACTGCGGGGCTGGTGGCGGAACGGCGTAAGGCACGTGGCTTGCGGCTCAACTATCCGGAAGCGGTCGCGCTCATTACCTGTGCCGTGCTGGAGGGAGCGCGTGACGGTAATACCGTCGCGGAGCTCATGGCCGAAGGCACCCGCATACTGACCCGTGCCGATGTGATGGAGGGAGTTCCCGAAATGATCCCCGATATTCAGGTCGAGGCCACGTTTCCCGACGGCACCAAGCTTGTGACTGTTCACAATCCAATTCCTTAAGAAACCAGGAGATTATTATGGCCAGAACACCAATGATACCGGGCGAAATTTTTGTGCAGCCCGGCGATATCGAACTGAATGTCGGTAGAAAAACCAAGACCTTGAAAGCGTCTAATGGCGGCGACCGTCCAATACAAATCGGGTCGCATTTCCACTTTTATGAAGTCAATTCCGCAATGAAATTTGATCGGGACGCTGCTTACGGCATGCGTCTGAATATCATGGCGGGCACGGCCGTTCGTTTTGAGCCGGGCCAGGAGCGTACTGTTGAACTGGTCGAACTCGCGGGAGACAGGATCGTTTACGGATTTAACCAGAAAGTGATGGGCAAGCTGAAATAACAGCGCATCGCCAACAACCCACTCAGGAGCAAAAAAATGACTGTTAAAATTTCCCGTAAGGCATACGTTGAAATGATGGGTCCGACTGTCGGTGATCGATTGCGCCTGGCAGATACGGAACTTTTTATAGAAATTGAGAAAGATTTCACCACGTATGGTGAAGAAGTGAAGTTCGGTGGCGGTAAGACGATTCGTGACGGAATGGGTCAATCTCAGCGCAATCATGCCGATGTGATGGATACGGTTATCACCAACGCGATCATTGTGGATCATTGGGGAATCGTCAAGGCCGATATCGGGTTGAAGGGTGGCAAGATCGCCGCAATCGGCACAGCGGGGAACCCGGATATTCAACCTAACATCACTATGTGTATTGGTGCGGCCACGGAGATTATCGCCGGCGAGAATATGATTGTGACAGCGGGCGCGCTCGACTGCCACATTCACTTCATCAGTCCGCAACAGGCGGAAGACGCGATGATGAACGGTACGACCACCATGCTGGGCGGTGGGACCGGCCCGGCTGTCGGTACGGCCGCCACTACGTGTACACCCGGACCCTGGCACATCCATTCGATGCTAAAAGCATCTGACGGCCTGGTGATGAACACCGGCTTTTTCGGCAAAGGCAACGTCAGTTTACCAACCCCTAGTGAAGAGCAGGTGCTGGCCGGGGCCTGCGGCCTCAAATTGCACGAAGACTGGGGTACTACCTATGCAGCCATCGACAACTGCCTTGATGTTGCGGATAAATATGATGTGCAGGTAGCCATTCATACCGACACAATCAACGAAGGCGGCTTTTTGGAAAACACGGTCGCCGCGATGAAAGACAGGACCATTCATACCTTCCATACTGAAGGCGCCGGGGGAGGCCATGCGCCCGACATCATCGCGGTCGTCGGCCAGGAAAATGTGCTGCCTTCATCCACCAATCCTACACGTCCTTATACCGTCAATACACTGGATGAACACCTTGATATGCTGATGGTATGTCACCACCTGCATGCCAACATTGCAGAGGATCTCGCTTTCGCGGAATCCCGCATTCGAAAGGAGACTATCGCGGCCGAAGATATTCTTCATGACATGGGGGCCATTTCGATGATGGCATCGGATTCGCAGGCTATGGGGCGCGTCGGTGAGGTGGTCCTACGTACCTGGCAGACCGCGCATAAGATGAAAATACAGCGTGGTACGCTACAGGAGGATACTTCCAAGAACGATAATTTCCGCGTCAAGCGCTATATTGCGAAGTACACCATTAATCCCGCCATTACGCATGGCGTTGCGCATGCGATTGGGTCAATTGAGGTGGGCAAATATGCCGATCTCGTCTTGTGGAGACCCGCGTTCTTCGGCGTCAAACCGTCCATGATACTGAAAGGAGGGATGATTGCGGCGTCCCTGATGGGAGACCCGAATGCTTCGATTCCCACCCCGCAACCGGTACATTACCGATACATGTTCGGCGGTTACGGTGGGGGTATCAAGACATCGTGTTTCACCTTTACGTCACAAGCCGCCATCAACGCGGGACTGGTCGATACCTTGAAGCTGGACAAGAACCTGATTGCGGTCAAGAACACGCGTAATTTGCGCAAGAAGGACATGATTCATAATGGCGCCACACCCCAGATGGAAGTCGACCCTGAAACTTATGAGGTGCGGGCCGATGGGCAACTGCTGACGTGCGGGGCGGAAGATGTTCTTCCGATGGCGCAGCGCTACTTTCTCTTTTAATGAGGTGATGCCGCTTCATATTGCGGAATTTCCGGGCAGGCCAGATGGCACCGGATAGAGGACCCCACATTGCTCCGCGCATGCCGGAGCAGTCCTGGTGCCTACTGGAGAGTATGTCGCGGGACTCGGCCTCGCGACTCACCTTCGGTGCCGCGATCGTTACAACATATTAACAAAACAACATTCTGATTTTTTGAGGCCTGTAAATGCTGACATTGAACACCAGAATAGAATATGCGGACTCGATTTCCGCGCGGCTTGTTCTACCCTACGAGTTACGCGAAAACAGTCGCTTGCGCACTAAGCTCGAGTCGGGAGAGGAAATTGCCATTTTTACCGAGCGGGGCACTGTGCTTCGCAACAACGACCTGCTGAGGGGTGATGATGGCCGGGTGGTGCAGATCGTCGCGGCGGAAGAACCGACCTATCGGGTTACCT
Source organism: Nitrosospira sp. (assembly GCA_039936855.1). Classification (GTDB taxonomy): domain Bacteria; phylum Pseudomonadota; class Gammaproteobacteria; order Burkholderiales; family Nitrosomonadaceae; genus Nitrosospira. The sequence continues at coordinate 3,081 of JBDTHR010000143.1, forward strand.
GCAATACTTCGCATAACCTGTTGCGCTGTGCGTTTCATCTGGGTAACCGCCATACGCAGACCCAGGTGGGTGAGAATTTTTTACGTATCTATCAAGACAGCGTGTTGAAAGAGATGCTGCTGGGGCTGGGTGCGACGGTGGTCGAAGAAAATGCACAATTCGAGCCGGAGTCAGGCGCCTACAGTGCGGGGGGAGGGCATCATCATCATCACGATGACGAGAGCCACAGTCATTCACATGGTCATGGCCCATTGGCTCCCATTCCAGCACACCAGAAAATTCACCGCGCGACGGATTCGAAAGTACCTTAGATGACAATGGAAAACGTGACATTGCTTCGGTTGCTGCAACTGGCGAGCCCGTCGCTACCGATCGGTGCCTATACTTATTCGCAGGGATTGGAAGCGGCCATCGAATCCGGCAGGGTAACGGACGAGAACTCAGCCCGTGCCTGGATTACAGAGTCGCTTGCTGTCGTCGCGGACTTTGAAGCACCGGTACTTTGGCGTTTGTTGAAGGCTTTTTCCGTTCGGGACATGGCGGCAGTCACTTATTGGACGGAATGCTTCATCGCGGCGCGTGATACCGCCGAGTTCCGAGCCGAAACAATCCAAATGGGATATTCACTCGCCAAGCTGGTGGCAGATCTGAAAATCGCGGATGATGCGCTGCTGGAGATATTGACGAGCCAGCCCGAGATCCCCTTGCCTACGGCGTTTGCCTGTGCCGCGGAGGCGTTGTCCGTACCGCATGAAGCCGCCTTGCTTGGAATGTTGTTTTCCATGGCTGAGAATCAGGTACTGGCCTGCGTGAAGTCTGTCCCGCTTGGGCAGGTTTCGGGTCAGCGCCTTCTGTTTTCCCTGCACCCCGTTCTGGAAGACACGTCAAATTACGCGCAGCACCTGGGGGACGACGAGTTGTCGAATTGGGCGCCTGGTCTGTCCTTGTTATCCATGCAGCATGAAGTTCAGTACAGCCGGATCTACCGGTCCTGAATCATTTACTGGAAATAAAAAATGACAAAAACGTCAAATCCCCTGCGCGTCGGCATAGGCGGCCCCGTTGGTTCAGGTAAGACAGCCTTATGCGAAGCGCTTAGCAAGGGAATGCGTGATCGCTATGAAATGGCCGTCATCACCAATGATATCTACACCAAAGAAGATATGGAAATTCTGTTGCGTGCCGATGCGCTGCCGGCTGAGCGGTTGATGGGTGTCGAAACCGGTGGTTGTCCGCACACAGCGATAAGAGAGGATGCGTCGATCAACCTGGAAGCCATAGCACGCATGACCGCCGACTTTCCTGATCTCGATCTTATCCTGGTCGAATCGGGAGGTGACAATCTTGCTTCGACTTTCAGCCCGGAGCTTTCTGATCTTACCATTTATGTGATAGACGTTGCCGCCGGCGAAAAAATACCCCGTAAAGGCGGACCGGGTATTACACGTTACGCCTTGCTCGTTATCAACAAGATCGACCTTGCACCATACGTCGGCGCGGATCTTGGTGTAATGGCCCGGGACGCAAAGAAAATGCGTGGGGATCGTCCGTTTGTCTTTACCAATTTGCGTACGGGAGAAGGTGTTCAGGAAGTCATCGATTTCATCGTAAAACAGGGCTTGCTGGAAGAAATGAAGTCTCGAAATCCAGGTTCGTCGGCGGTGATCTGACGAAATGCGCTTGTTTGCCTTGACTACCAGATACATCATCAGAATTATTAATAGATGACCATGCTTTCCATGTAACCGCAACGAGAAAAATACAGCGATCACATAACCCGGATGTTTCATAAATTGACGCGCGCCCTTGCTGGTCTTTTGTTTCGTATGAAAATTTCGTTCAGTCGGGTGTATGAATAACTACGCCACTCTTTCACAAAATCTCCCTACGAAACAAAATCCTGCGCAATCATCACGCGAATTTATGAAACATCCGGGATAAAAAAAATTCTGGAGGTGAACAATGGATTGGTCATTGAAGATAGATGCGGCGCTGCCCCGGCCGCTGCGCATCATTTTCAGAGGTGTCGGGCAAGTATTTTTTTGTTGTAATGCGGTGACTGGATTTATCTTTCTGCTGGCACTTTTTATCGGCGGTCTGGCTGCGGGAGCTGCCGCTACCGTCGGCGTGATAAGCAGCACCGCGGCAGCTTACGTTCTCGGTTTCTCCGAGGATGATATCGACGCGGGACTATACGGATTTAACGGTACGCTGGTCGGTCCATGCCTTTTCTTATTCCTGGAGCATTCGCCGCAGCTCTGGCTGTACGTCGTACTTGCCTCGATATTGTCGAGTGTCGTGCTGGCCGCGCTCATGAGAATTCTTCATCCCTATAACGTTCCCGCATCGACCTCTCCGTTTGTTCTGACCTGCTGGATGTTTCTGGTCGCGGTGTACGCGTTTGACAGCTTTACGCGGGGTCCGATTTTACCCTCGCCCGGTATTCCCACCATTGTGACGGGTGTGGGGGCGCTTCCAGTCGAGATATGGTTTGTCGCATTCGCAAAAGGTGTGGGTGAGGTCATGTTTGCGGACAGTGTTATTGTCGGCATCCTGTTTTTGGTGGGTATTGCAATAGTTTCATTGCGGGGAGCGCTGATGGCGGCGACTGGTGCGGTGGTGGGCTTGATCGTACCTATGCTTTTAGGAGCAAACCAGAATGCGATCGAGATGGGACTGTACGCGTTCAATCCGGTCTTGACCATGATGGCGATCGGTTGGGTTTTTCTCAAACCTACCGGCAAAAGCGCTGCGCTGGCGCTATTGGCGGGCATACTGACGGTGGTGTGCCAGGCTGGGTTGGCCAGTTTTCTCACGCCGATAGGTTTGCCGACGCTCACATTCCCGTTTGTTCTGGTCATGTGGATGTTTCTGTTTGCTGCCGGCATGTCCAAATACTGGTCAGCACCTTCAGTCAAGTGACGATGGGGGAGGGAGAGCGACGCAGTTGATAATGCGCCCCGGCCGTTGGGTGTCGTTTCAGATTGGTGGGGTCCGCCAGAACCGAACTTCATCGGTTCAAGCCACAATATCAACCTTTCCGGTTTTCAGACTATATACGCCGCCCACCACAAGAACTTTCCCTTTCGCAACCAGGCGGCTCAGAATCGGTGTTTGTTTTTTCAGTTTGCCGACATTGAGAATTACGTTCATTCTAACCGCATTCTCAATGCGCTCGCCTGGCATGCCTTTAGCTGCCCTGACAGCCGGCGCCAGCGCACTTGCCATTGATTGAATATGGCCGGGAAACTGGGTGTTGTTGTCAACGGAATCAATGGCTGCCCGGACAGCGCCGCAGCTTTCGTGGCCGAGTACCATGATCAGCGGCGTACGCAACACAATAGCCGCATACTCGAGAGTCGCCACAAAATCCGTGGTTAAATAATTACCGGCTACCCGGGCCACAAACAGGTCGCCGCGTTGCTCATCAAAACAAAATTCCGGGCCCACCCTTGAATCGGAGCAGCTTAAAATGCTGGCATAGGGATTCTGCCCGCTGACCAGGGCTGCTCTGTCATCGCTGAAATTCAAAGGCGTGGACTGCCCGGCTACATAACGTGCATTGCCTGCCACTAATCGTTCCAATGCCGCATCCGGCGTCATTACGTTTTCGGGCAGGGGCTGCATTTTGATTTTTGCAGCGAAAGCCTTTCTTCCCGTTACCCCGGCAATGCCAGCACCGAGAGCAGAAGCTGCGACCAGCTTCAGAAACAAGCGTTTGCTTGAATCCTGATGAATGTGGTTGTTTTTTTCGTCACACATGTCCGCGATATATTCCCGGTCCTGCGAACTGGTCCTGTCAGGATGATCAAGTCAGCAGGATAATTAAGTCAACGGATTGCTATGAGTATGCGGCGCGGAGGCGTGTGAATGCCTCTCTTGCCTGATTTCGACTGGCACCATATGCAGCTTGCCGTGTCGAACGCCGCGCGTAGCCATGACAAGGTTGGCAAAATCTTTAACGCTCTGAATCGTGCCACGCAGGATGACCACTTCGAGACAGTTATCATGATCCATGTGCACATGCATGCTGGACAATGTAAGGTCGTGATGATCGTGTTGTATCGAGGTAACGCGGCTGGCAAGGTCGCTTTCGTGGTGATCGTAAATATAGCTGAGTGTGGCGACGCAATGGCCTCCACCTCCTTTTTCCAGCCGAGCGGTCTCCAGTTGGTCGCGTATCAGGTCGCGCATCGCCTCCGAGCGATTGGTATAGCCGCGCGCGCGTATGAATTCGTCAAACTGTTCGGAGAGCTGGTTATCCAGCGATATGGTGAG
>JBDTHR010000144.1:0-9168 GCA_039936855.1 Nitrosospira sp.
ATTTACCACTTGGGTGTCGGGGGCCTGGAGAACGGGCTTGTGAACCTGATCAATCATATTCCGTCCCAGCGTTATCGACATGCCATCGTTTGTTTGAAGGGCTACTCCGATTTTAGCCAACGGATCAAGACAGAAAATGTGGAAATCGTGCCGTTGCATAAGCGTGAGGGAAATGACTTCAGTGTTTATATCAATCTTTTCAAAACCTTCAAGCGGCTGAAGCCGGATATTGTACATACTCGCAATCTCGGCACGCTGGAGGGTCAGGTGATTGCGGCATTCGCCGGCACTCGCGCACGGGTGCACGGCGAACACGGCCGGGATATGTTTGATTTGTACGGGAAGAACCGTAAATACAACCTCCTTAGAAAATCTATTCGACCTTTTGTGAAGCATTTCATCGCTGTCAGCAGGGATTTGGAGAGTTGGCTCGCCAATACCGTGGGGGCCGCGCCGGATCGCATCAGCCAAGTCTACAATGGAGTCGACAGTTTGCGTTTTCGTCCGCGCAATCGCAAGAACTCTGTAGCCGTCAATTTCCCTGGGCTGCGGGAAGGATTTTTTACGGAGAGTACATTTGTCATTGGTAGTGTCGGCAGGATGACGGACGTAAAAAATTTCCCCTGTCTGGTTCGGGCTTTCCTGATGCTTCTGGAAGAAATGCCTGCCGCTCGGGATAGACTTCGGCTTCTGATTGTGGGAGACGGAAATTCGCGGTCGGAATGCATGGGTATGTTGCGCGAAGCCGGGGCGGAAACCCTCGCCTGGCTTCCAGGTGAACGAGCTGACATTCCGGAGTTGATGCGGGCTATGGACCTGTTTGTGCTGCCTTCGTTGGGCGAAGGCATTTCGAATACGATACTGGAAGCCATGGCTACTGGCTTGCCGACAGTAGCAACTCGCGTTGGTGGCAATGTGGAGCTTGTGAGCGAGGACGTTACGGGGATGCTCATTTCGCCGGATACGCCAGTCGCAATGATGGAAGCGATATTAAAATACTATCGAAACCCGCATCTGGTTACCAATCACGGCAAAGTAGCCCGGCAGCAAATTGAGACAAGCTTCAGTATGGATGCCATGACCCAGGGCTATCTGCGGGTTTATGACAAGGCTTTACGCCAGCGTTCGGATTAAGGAAAAAAGCATGTGTGGAATCGTTGGACTGTTTGATACCCGTGGCCAGAGAGAAATCGACCGGCAATTGCTTGGGCGCATGAATCAGACACAGGTTCACCGCGGACCGGATGAAGGGCAACTTTATACAGAGGCGGGGATAGGTCTTGGCCACCGCCGTCTTTCAATAATGGATGTTTCCAGCGGACAGCAGCCGCTTTTTAACGAAGACGGCACCGTCGTCGTCGTTTTCAACGGTGAAATCTATAATTTTCAGGAACTCGCCAAGGAGCTCGTCGCTCTGGGACATGATTTTCGCACGCATTGCGACACCGAAGTTATCGTCCATGCCTGGGAAGAGTGGGGAGAGCGTTGCGTAGACCGGTTTCGCGGCATGTTTGCCTTCGGTTTGTGGGATCGTAACCGCGAGGTGCTGTTTCTTGCTCGCGACCGGCTGGGTATCAAGCCGCTGTATTATGGCTTGCTGAACGATGGTACATTCATTTTTGCTTCCGAGCTAAAGGCTCTTCTTGTACACCCGGATTTTCGCCGGGACATGGATCCCCGCGCCATCGAAGATTATTTCGCTTATGGCTATGTTCCTGAACCAAAAACCATATTCACGCAGGGTCTCAAGCTGCCGCCAGCGCATACACTGAAGCTTCATCGCGGCCAGAGTACACTGCGACCGCGCCAGTACTGGGAGATACCGTTCACCCCGAACAAATGCACCACTGTGCAAGAGGCGCAGGAAGAGCTGATTGTCCGGTTGCGTGAATCGGTAAAGCTCCACCTTATGACCGAAGTGCCTCTGGGCGCCTTCCTGTCGGGTGGCGTCGACTCCAGTGCGGTGGTCGCAATGATGGCCGGTCTTATGGAAGAACCGGTTAATACGTGCTCCATCTCCTTTGGTGACCCCGCGTTCAATGAATCCCGATACGCGCAAAAGGTGGCAGACCGGTATCACACTCAGCATAATACAGGGCAGGTAGACGCGGACGATTTCGATCTTATAGACAAGCTGGCTTCTCTATATGACGAACCATTTGCGGACAGTTCGGCCATGCCTACCTATCGGGTGTGCGAACTGGCCAGAAAACGTGTCACCGTTGCGTTGTCGGGAGACGGCGGCGATGAAAATCTTGCCGGTTACCGCCGCTACCGTTGGCACCTTTATGAGGAACGGATGAGGTCCATGTTGCCGCTGGGTTTTCGTAAACCCTTGTTCGGCATGCTGGGAAATGTATATCCCAAGGCTGATTGGGCGCCCAAGGTCTTGCGTGCAAAAACCACTTTTGAAGCACTCGCTCGCGACTCCGTCGAAGGGTACTTCCACGGTGTTTCCATCATGAAGGATCGTATGCGCCAACGCCTGTTCAGTGCTTCGTTCAAACGCAGCCTTCAGGGATATGAAGCAGTGGAAGTGCTACGTACACATGCGGGAGAATGCCCTGTACAGGATCCGCTTTCCCTTGTGCAATACCTGGACATGAAGACTTACCTCGTTGGCGATATCCTTACCAAAGTGGACAGGGCGAGCATGGCACATGCGCTGGAAGTACGCGTCCCGCTGCTGGATCATAAACTGGTCGAGTGGATATCCGGTCTTCCAGTCTCGCTTAAGCTGCGGGGTCAGGAAGGCAAATACGTGTTTAAGAAAGCGCTGGAACCCTACCTTCCAGATGACATTCTTTACAGGGACAAAATGGGATTTTCGGTACCGCTGGCAAGTTGGTTTCGCGGGCCGCTTCGCCAAAGGCTAAACGATGCCCTAATGGGTCCGACTTTGGCCGAAACAGGATTCTTCAATAAGGCGTTTCTTAACGAAATGCTTGAACAGCACCAGTCAGGACGGCGCGATTATAGTGCTTCGCTCTGGTCACTGCTGATGTTCGAATCGTTTTTGCGTAATGTGCTCAATACAGAGCAGCCACGCATACGAAAGAATGATCTCAAGGTGGCATGACATTTTACGAACGATACCCGGAAAATAGCCCACTCTCTGGATCATGCGAGTAACTGCAAATAACAATGCCGGCCCTATCATTTATCTCTCACGTGATCAGCCAATCTGATCATTTCATAGCGCCGTAGCCGCTAACGGCCAATAGCTAACAGCCGCGTTTCTTCTGCTGATTGAGCATAGATCCTGAAAGGTGCAATAAAATGATGGACGTATTTCTTACCGTTGACGTAGAGGTCTGGTGTGATGGCTGGGACGATATCGACACCAAGTTTCCCGCCGCATTTCAGCGGTATATATACGGCCCCACATCAAGGGGCAATTACGGCTTGCCGCATCAATTCCATCAATTGCAGGAGCACGGCCTGAAAGGCGTATTTTTTGTTGAACCTCTTTTCTCGACCCGGTTCGGGCTGGGACCACTCACTGAAATTGTCGGCCTTGTTCGGGAACGAGGTCATGAAATACAGCTTCACCTGCATACCGAATGGGTTGATGAATCCAGCGAACCCTTGCTCGACAATATAACCGGCAAAAAGCAATTCCTGCGATATTTTCCATTAAAAGAACAGATAATTTTAATTCATGCAGGCGCGAAGCTAATTGAATTGGCCGGCGGGAAACATGTTAACGCGTTTCGCGCCGGTGGCTTCGGCTTCAATATAGACACGCTTCGTGCCCTTGCCGCAAATCGCATTGCTTTCGATAGCAGTTACAACGCCACCATGTTTGGGTTGGACAGTGGAGTTAATCCAGATATTACACTTGTCGAACCAATTGAATGTGAAGGTGTTTTCGAGTATCCCATGACAGTTTTTGATGGGGGTGCGCGTTCACTGCGGCATGCACAGGTGACAGCATGTTCGTACCGTGAGATGGAGGGCTTGCTCTGGCAAGCACTGGAAACCGGGCGGAAGGCTTTTGTTATCCTCTCCCATAATTTCGAACTTCTCAATGGCAGTATGAACCGACCGGATGATATCGTAGTAACCCGCTTTCGCAAGCTCTGCTCATTTCTGGACCGCCATCGGGATTGCTTTCATGTCCGCGGGTTTCATGATTTGACACCTACTTCGGTGTTTTCGCAACCGCCACCGCTTACCTCGCCGATCTGGAAAACCGGACTGAGAATGCTGGAACAAGGAATACGGCGTAGGTACTGAATCGAGGATGGCATTATCATGATGTTTCCATAAAGCTTCAGCCTGACGATAGACATCGCTCGCGCCTGAGTTATGGGTTAAAGATCCGGGAACAGGGCCTGAGGGTAAGTCATAATGCACGTATTGGAATTAACTGGAAAATAGACGAGTCCAGAATCGTTATTTAACTGTCGAAATTTTCACTCCCGTATCGGTAAAACATGCTAATCAAACGGATTATGAAGTGGCTGTTGGACGCTGAGGGGGTCGCTCGCGTAATTGAAGTGCTGGACAGGCGATCAGACAATCGAATGACTGAGTTGGGAATGCTGAGCCAGGCTTTCGAGTTTGTAAAGATCAACGAAGTACCCGGAGATTACTTCGAGTTCGGGTTATGGCGGGGCAAGACCTTCGGCTATGCACACAGGATGAAGCGGCGCTACGGCCAACGCGACATGAAGTTGTGGGGATTTGATTCGTTTCAGGGATTACCTGCTACAGAGGAACATCCTGATAACATATGGTACGAAGGACAGTTTGCTTGTACTCGTCCGGAATTCGAAGCGATCCTCACATCGCGCGGAATTCGGCGGTCGGACTATGAATTGATTGAGGGTTTTTACAACGAAAGTCTAAATGATGTAGCGCATCGGCGATTACTCGGCCGGAAGGCCGCGATCATCTATATCGATTGCGATCTATACGACTCGACTATTCAGGTACTCAATTTCATCCGAGGTTACGTCGTAAATGGTTCCATTGTCTGCTTTGACGACTTCTACAATTATAAAGGCGATCCTGCGCAGGGGGAGCAAAAAGCCTTGGCAGAGCTTATGCAACGCGAAACGCAGTTGCACTTTATCCCATATCTTGACTACGCCCCCCTTGGGAAATCATTTATCTGCAGGCTGAAGTAGCGGTGGAATGTGGAAATCAAGGATTGCTATAAGGAGAGATAGTATTACCGATGTTCGAATTTGATAAGTATGAAATGCATTTGCATGTGGATCGAAATCTGGCTCCACTAACATCGTATAAGCCCGTCCAAAACGTTGAGAAGATGTCGTTACTCATGTGGGGCGAGCACTGCGTCGAGTGCGCTGCGCCAGGCTGCTTCGCAACCTGTGATCTCTACCAGAGCAGGCCTGATCAGCGCTGCAGGCGCCTGACCTATGGTATGTATCGCAACCGGCGGTTTTCGTCGGTACGCGGCTATGGGGCTGAGGTCACATTCAAGAAGTGGGGCAAGATCGAGGCGCGCGGCAATACTCTGATGCTGCCGGCCAGTGTGGCTCTCTTGGCCGAACGCGCGATCGGCCTGCTCGCGCCATGTGTGAATGTAGTCGGGAAATCTATGTACCGCGTGACACGAGACATTCGATGGTCATACCTGGAGCATGCGCTTCTCGAGCGATTAGCGCGTTGGTTGCACCGGAAAAATCATGCACGTGTAAAGCCGGAATTTTTCCTGCTCGAAGTCTACAATCCCATGGATTCACCGGTGCGGATACAGGTCAATATGTCGGTAACGGCTGAAATGATCAGTAAACGGACGCACCCGACACAATTTCCCCGCCCATTCCGAGCCTCCGTAATGCTGGCACCGGGATATTCACGACATGAGTTTGGTCGCGAAGAATTTGCATCGGTCACGGAGTGTGGTCTTCTTTTTGATGTCGCTATTATTCCGGATGGAGAGGAAACTTCGCGGGTTGTTTTTCTCACTGCCGATTTCGTTGTCCATCTCAAATCTACGAGTGTCGCTGGTTCAGATCAACCCAATATAAAATGCGTAGTCTGGGATCTCGATAACACGATCTGGAACGGTATACTGCTTGAAAATGAGGCAGTGGTTCCGAGACCAAAAGTACTTGAGTTGCTGCGGTTTTTCGATGAGCGAGGGGTGTTGCTTAGCATTGTGAGCAAGAATGATGAGGCAAGCGCGTGGCGCCGTCTTGAAGAATTAGGGTTGGCAAATTATTTCCTGCTTCCTCAGATCAATTGGCTTCCCAAGAGTGAAAATGTCAAGACAATCGCTGCGCAACTCAATATTGGACTAGATACATTCGCTTTCATAGACGACAATCCGTTTGAGTTGGAAGAAGTCTCGCGCGTAATAAAAGAAGTCGATTGCGTGAATGCGGCCGATATCGAGCATCTTTTTTCAAATCCTCGTTATCAAGGCACTACCAGCGACGAGGCCAGAAAACGCAACCGATTTTACCGGGAAGAGTTTGTGCGCGAGAAGAGTGCATCCAAATTTGGCTCGGATTATATTGGGTTCCTGGCAGCATGCGAAATAAAGCTTCACATTGATATTTATACGGATGACGATCTTGATCGTGTTTCGGAACTTGTCCAACGTACGAATCAATTGAATTTTTCAGGACGTAAATACCTCAGGAGCGAGATATTGCCAATTCTCGCCGATGAAGCGGTCAAGAAATACGTACTCCGTTGCGCTGATAACTATGGTTCCTACGGTACAGTCGGTTTCTGTATAGCCCGTTCCGCAGAGCACGAGATACGTGTTGAGGATTTCATGCTCTCGTGTCGTGTGCAGGGAAGATTTATCGAGCAGGCGTTCTTTAGTTACCTGGTGAATGAACAAGATGCGCCGGAGCTACAGAGCCTATGGGTCAATTTCGAACCCACTGGACGCAATATTCCGGCCCAGCAAGTGCTTGAGAGTCTGAATTTCATTCCGTGCTCGTCGGGCAAAGGTTTGCGTATTGACCTGAGCTTGCATTCGCTTGAGTGCAACTTCATATCTCTGGAGCCGTCATCCGCACGGGAAGTTTCCCCGATGTGACCGAGTCAAATCATTGAAATTCAACCTGGTCAGCTAATTCGAATTCATCGCGGCGATATTGCATAACCCAACGCAAGTCGTCGCAGAATCGAACAATCAACTCAACAGGCCCAGCCATACTTGAGCGATTGCCGCTTGCTATAAACTCCAGGCGGAAAAGCTTTCCTATCCGCGATTTCATGGTTTGATGCTCGCTTCGGCGTTTTCATAGGCGAAGCTCGTATCTCGCCAATCTGGAAAGCCGCACTAAAATGCCGGAAGGTGGAGGTATCGTTGAATCAAAAATGGCATTATCATAAAGTTCCCATAAAGCTTCAGCTTGGCGATAAGACACTGCTTGCGCCTGAATTATGGTTGCAAGTTCGCGAAGTGGGGATCGATGATGAAACTCTACCAGTGGCGGAGCCGATATCACCAGCCGACCCCCTGGAGGCGAATAGCCAGGGTTTCCTGATACGATCACTGCGTGTCGTCGGTGAACCGCCGGTACTGAACGAGCAGAACGGTTACCTCTGCTATATATCTTCCCGGCACCAGCGGTACTACATCGATATGCGCCAGTCGTTTGAAGAGTACAAAGGTAAATTTTCCTCCAAGACGCGCTCAACCCTCAACCGTAAAATCCGGAAATATACGGAGCATTGCGGTGGCAGCATTTCGTGGAAAATCTACAAGTCTGCCGGGGAAATGCCGGATTTCTTTCAGTTGGCGCGCGCCGTTTCCCAAGTAACCTATCAGGAAAAACTGCTTGATGCGGGGCTGCCCGATTCTGAGGAGTTTCGTCGTGAAATGGATCAGCTTGCCCGGCACGGGCATGTTCGTGGTTTCATTCTTTTTTATCACGATATGCCTGTCTCGTATCTCTACTGCCCGGTTGTTAATGACGTCCTGATTTACGCCTTTCTCGGATATAACCCGAGCTACATGAATTTTTCGGTAGGCACGATCCTCCAGTGGTTCGCGCTCGAACATTTATTCGCGGAGCGTCATTTTCGCTTTTTTGATTTTACCGAAGGACAATCAGAACATAAAAAGCTATTTGCCACCCATCATATTCAGTGCGCCAACGTTTTTTTCCTGCGTAGTAACGTGCGTAATAGGTTGTTGTTGCAGAGCCAGAAAATCGTCGATAATTTCAGCAAATCGATCGGCGACAAGCTGGATCAACTTGGGCTCAAGTCGAAAGTAAAAAAAATGATGCGGTTCGGGATCTGATATTTTTTATCCTGGGCAAATTCATCAGTGCGCGTTGCCTCACAATAAAAGGATACCGAGGGTCAGGATTGTTGCCTCACAACGGAGGTAACTTTGCGCATAGAAAAGATGTGACGCAATTTAGCATTGATCTGCTGTTTCAGATCAAATGGATTCAATGTTTCGTGTAGTGTTTGCGGTTTTGACTTGGTCTCGTTGGTTATACTCTCGTAGTCCATGACACGCTGATAAGGCGTTTGTGGAGTGTGATACCGCTTGCGATAGCGCGCACCGATTCGCTCCTTCTGCTTGAGCTTCAGCGTCTGGCAGGAGTGATTCTGGAGCTGGGTCCATTCCTTTGCATATAACGCATTCATCAGTTGCGTCAGTTCAGGATTTTTGAAACGCTTGTAGCCGAACAACTGTTGGACATGCGTCTAATTCTTCTGCTCGACATGCGCATTGTCGTTTTTCTGGTAGGGACGCGAACGGGTGAAGACAGGTCTGGCTGGATGCAAGGTGAAGTAGCGCAGCAAGTAATAATTGAGAAACTCGCTGCCGTTATCACAATCGAATCCGAATAGCTGGAAAGGCAGCGCCTGCTCAATTTCCTTGATCTGGTCCAGAACACCGCTGGGAACTTTTGCTCCAGGTGGCGCGGCACTCTGTCCATCCGGTGAGGATATCGGACAAGGTCAGACTCCAGACGAAATCACCCGCCGGAGAATTGCCACAGTGCGCCACGGTATCTGCCTCCATGAAGTCGGGCAGAGTAATGTCTCAATGCGTCGTGCGAATCGGAATTTGATACTTCAGAAGCGTGCCCCGCTTGGTGCCAGACAAGGCCTTGGGATGCTGTACCCGAATCGGTTTCAGCAAGCGATCCATGCTGGCGGGCGAAATTCCTGCAAGCTTTGCTCGGATCGACTCATCCAGCACGCCAA
>JBDTHR010000145.1:0-3980 GCA_039936855.1 Nitrosospira sp.
AGACTCAAGGCCGCAAAGTCTGGGCTTTCATGGGTGACGGGGAAATGGATGAACCGGAATCGCTGGCCGGTATTTATCTGGCCACGCGCGAAAATCTGGACAATCTGGTTTTTGTCATTAATTGTAACCTGCAGCGACTGGATGGGCCGGTACGGGGAAATGGCAAGATCATCCAGGAACTCGAGGCGGCCTTTCGCGCTGCTGGCTGGAATGTCATCAAGGTGATCTGGGGCTCATACTGGGATCCACTGTTTGCAAAGGACACAAAAGGCCTGCTGCAGCAGCGCATGATGGAATGCGTAGACGGCGAATATCAGACTTTCAAGTCGAGAGATGGCGCCTACGTTCGCGAGCACTTTTTCGGCAAATATCCCGAGTTGCTGGAAATGGTAGCCAATATGTCCGACGATGACATCTGGCGCTTGAACCGTGGTGGCCACGACCCTCATAAAGTCTATGCGGCCTACGCCGCCGCGGTACGGCATACGGGACAACCCACCGTGATTCTTGCCAAAACCATCAAGGGCTATGGAATGGGTGAAGCGGGCGAGGCGCAGAACATCACTCATCAGCAGAAAAAGATGGGCACCACTTCGTTGAAAGCATTTCGTGACCGCTTCGGTATTCCAATCGCGGACGATAAGATCGACGATATACCGTATCTGACATTTGACAAGGACTCCCCCGAGCATGTTTACATGCATCAGCGGCGTGAGGCGCTGGGAGGTTTTATCCACCGGCGCCAGCGAAAGGCGGAAGCGCTACGGATTCCGCCGCTATCCGCATTCGATGCCTTGCTCAAGGCGGGCGGTGAGGGGCGGGAATCTTCCACCACCATGGCTTTCGTACGCATACTCAACATTCTGGTAAAGGACAAGAGCATCGGCGAGCGAGTGGTGCCTATTGTTGCGGACGAGTCGCGAACTTTCGGTATGGAGGGAATGTTTCGACAGTTGGGAATCTGGTCATCGATGGGACAGCTCTACAAGCCGGAGGATGCCGATCAACTGATGTATTACAAGGAAGACAAGAACGGCCAGATACTGCAAGAGGGCATCAACGAGGCTGGGGCGATGTGCTCATGGATGGCGGCGGCAACGGCTTACAGCAATCACGGCGTGCAGATGATCCCGTTTTATATTTTTTATTCAATGTTTGGTTTTCAGCGTGTGGGCGACTTTGCCTGGGCGGCCGGAGATATGCGTTGCCGTGGATTTTTACTGGGAGGCACTGCCGGACGCACGACCCTTAACGGGGAAGGATTGCAGCATGAAGATGGTCACAGTCATCTGGCTGCATCCACTATTCCAAATTGCGTATCCTATGATCCGACGTTCGCGTATGAACTCGCCGTCATCATCCAGGATGGCCTGCGCCGCATGTACGAAGAGCAGGAGGATGTCTATTACTATATAACCGTGATGAACGAAAACTATTCGCATCCGGGGATGCCTGCCGATGCGGAACAAGGCATACTGAAAGGAATGTATCTGTTTCGGGAAGGTGGTTCGGCAGGGAAGAAATCCAGTCTCCGGGTACAATTGCTCGGTTCCGGGACGATTCTGCGCGAAGTGATAGCGGCGGCGGAAATACTGGAAAGCGAGTATGGTGTCGCTGCGGATATCTGGAGCGCCACGAGCTTTACCGAACTGAGACGTGAAGCGCTGGACGTGACCCGATGGAACATGATGCATCCGGCGGAAGCGCCAAGATTGTCCTATGTCGGCGCGTGCCTCAAGGATAGGAAGGGGCCTGTTATAGCGGCGACGGACTACATGAAAATTTTCGCCGATCAGATCCGTGAATTCGTGCCAGGGCGTTATAAGGTTTTGGGCACGGATGGGTTTGGCCGCTCTGACACACGTGAACAACTGCGCCGGTTTTTTGAAGTGGACCGCTACTACATTACAGTAGCGGCGCTCAAGTCGCTGGCTGAGGAAGGTCAGATCACGGCGGACAAAGTGGCGCAAGCGATAAGCAAGCTCGGTATTGATCCGGACAAGCCCAATCCGGTAACAGTATGAGGGGCTTCGAAGTGGCAAACGCAAATGCGTGAGCCGAGTTGGTAGCATACCAGCGCCGAGCACGAACCGATTCGCGCGCTTCAGTCACATTTTTTTACTCATCGGTAAGAAACATGGCGGCGAGGGTAGCGGAATGTGAGGTGCGGGTATGCCGGGCCGTAATGCCCGCAGATGAAACCGGCACGGTTACCATTTCATTAAAGATACCACACGTAAAACACGAATGAAGGAAAAGGCGTGGCAGAGACCAAACAGGTATTAATTCCCGACATCGGCGATTTTAAAGATGTCCCGGTGATCGAGATTCTAGTGAAGCCCGGTGATTCTATCGAGGTGGAGGATCCCTTGATTGCGTTGGAGTCGGACAAGGCAACGATAGAAGTGCCTTCACCATTTGCAGGCATAGTCAAGGATATATCTGTAAAAGTGGACGATAAGGTTTCTGAAGGTACGCTCGTTTTGGTAATGGAAGTCTCTGAAACGGATAGCGCGTCACCTGATTCCTCATCTGCCTCAGGCGCAGAACCGGCAGCGGCCTCAATCTCAGCTTCTCCGTTGTCCGCTCAGCCTTCGCCTTCGGAGACGCCTGCCGAGTCTCAGAGTCAAGCGCCCGTCGCTGAAACCCAGCTACCAGGGCCGGATTTGACAAGTCAGCCGTCTCGTCCATCGGTAAATTCTGCCTCCGAGACAGGCGACGCCGACTTTGCAAATGCACATGCGAGTCCATCAGTCAGGCGATTTGCGCGAGAACTTGGCGTGAATCTCGGTAGGGTAAAGGGCAGTGGCCGCAAACAGCGTATCCTCAAGGAAGACGTTCAAGCCTACGTCAAGGCTGAATTATCGAAGCCGCATGGGGGTGCTGGCGCGATCCTTGACTTGTTGCCGTGGCCGGATGTGGATTTCGCAAAATTCGGACCGGTGGAGTTTAAGCCACTGTCGCGCATTCAAAAAATATCGGGTGCCAATTTGCACCGTAACTGGGTAATGATCCCGCATGTTACGCAGTTCGAGGGGGCTGATATTACCGAGCTGGAGGCCTTACGCAAGGAATCCAACAAGGAGGTAAAAGAAGACGGCGTGAAAATAACGGTGCTGGCATTTTTAATGCGGGCGTCCGCGGCGGCGCTGAAAAGATTTCCCGAGTTCAATGCATCGCTTGTCAGCCACGGTGGCGAAATGAGTCTGGTCATGAAGAAGTATTGCCACATCGGGTTTGCAGCAGATACCCCTAATGGATTGGTGGTGCCGGTGATCCGCGATGTGGATCGAAAAGGCGTGATTGCCATTGCTAAAGAGATGGCCGATCTGGCGGCACTTGCACGCGGCGGAAAGCTGAAACCCACCGACATGCAGGGAGGAAGCTTCACTATCAGCAGCCTGGGAGGCATCGGCGGTACTGCATTCACGCCTATTATAAACGCACCCGAGGTTGCCATCCTGGGCGTATCCCGCGCAAGCATGCAGCCGGTTTATCGGGAGGGGCAGTTTGTTCCCCGTTTTATACTGCCGTTGTCGCTTTCCTATGATCATCGCGTAATCGATGGGGCGACTGCCGCGCGCTTCACTTCTTTTCTGGCCGAGGTCTTGACCGACCTCCGGCGATTGTTGCTCTAAAAGAAATACCATGATGAGGACAAAAATATCCTGAACAACTCTTTTCCGCTTTCATGTGCCTGATTTTATCGACCCATGCATAGTTTAGAGCATTCTCTCATTGGTATTTTCGGCGGAACCTTTGATCCTATCCATAATGGTCATTTGCGGATCGCTGAAGAGATTGCCGAAATGATCGGTGTGCGAAAAATGTGCTTTATTCCCGCTGGATGTCCCCGCTTGCGCTGCTTCCCCGAGGCATCGCCGCAGCATCGGGCTGTTATGGTTGGTCTGGCAATCCAGGACAACTCCAGGTTTATTCTGGATGAGCGTGAAATCCGGCGTCGCGGGGTAAGTTATAGC
>JBDTHR010000146.1:0-7787 GCA_039936855.1 Nitrosospira sp.
TGGGCGTTATCGAAGGTTAATTTTTACCTTACACAACATTTTCTGGAATTAGGAGAAAAAGATTATGGCAGCAAAAGACGTAAAATTCGGCGATTCAGCCCGCCAAAAAATGGTTAACGGGGTCAACGTATTGGCCGATGCAGTCAAGGTTACTCTGGGGCCCAAAGGTCGCAACGTCGTGTTGGAACGTTCCTACGGTTCACCCACCATCACCAAGGACGGTGTTTCAGTAGCCAAGGAAATCGAACTGAAAGACAAGTTCGAGAATATGGGCGCGCAAATGGTGAAAGAAGTGGCCAGCAAAACATCGGATATGGCCGGTGACGGCACCACGACTGCTACGGTGCTGGCGCAATCCATCGTAAAAGAAGGCATGAAGTATGTTGCCGCCGGGATGAACCCGATGGATCTCAAGCGCGGTATCGACAAAGCCGTTACTGCGACGGTTGACGAACTCAAGAAGTTTTCCAAACCCTGTACCACCGGAAAGGAAATCGCGCAGGTAGGCAGCATTTCGGCCAACTCGGATCCCGAAATCGGCAAGATCATCGCCGACGCAATGGAGAAAGTTGGTAAGGAAGGCGTAATCACGGTCGAAGACGGGTCCGGACTGCAAAACGAGTTGGAAGTGGTCGAAGGCATGCAGTTTGACCGCGGCTATCTTTCCCCTTATTTCGTCAATAATCCCGACCGGCAGATCGCATTGCTGGATAACCCTTTTATCCTGCTGCACGATAAAAAAATATCCAACATCCGCGAATTGCTGCCGGTGCTGGAACTCGTAGCCAAGGCCGGGAAGCCACTCCTGATAATTGCCGAAGATGTGGACGGTGAAGCACTCGCGACATTGGTAGTGAATAATATTCGCGGTATCCTCAAAACCTGTGCAGTCAAAGCACCAGGGTTTGGCGATCGCCGTAAAGCTATGCTCGAGGATCTCGCTATTCTCACAGGCGGCACCGTAATTGCCGAGGAAGTCGGTCTGTCTCTGGAAAAAGCGACGCTGCAGGAACTCGGTCAGGCCAAGCGCATTGAAATCGGCAAAGAGGAAACCACCGTTATCGATGGTGCGGGCGACACCAAGAATATCGAATCCCGCGTCAAGCAGGTGCGTAACCAGATTGAAGAAGCGACCAGCGATTACGACAAGGAGAAATTGCAGGAGCGCGTGGCGAAACTGGCAGGCGGCGTGGCGCTGATCAAAGTTGGCGCGGCTACGGAAGTCGAAATGAAAGAGAAGAAAGCGCGTGTTGAAGATGCGCTACACGCAACTCGGGCGGCGGTGGAAGAAGGCATTGTTCCCGGCGGTGGCGTTGCATTTTTGCGTGCCCGTGCTGCATTGTCCCACATCAAGGGCGACAATCCCGATCAGGATGCGGGTATAAAGATCGTTCTGCGTGCGCTGGAAGAACCACTGCGCCAGATTGTGGCCAACTGCGGCGATGAGCCCTCGGTGGTCATCAACAAGGTGCTGGAAGGCAAAGGCAATTTTGGCTACAACGCCGCGACCAGCGAGTATGGCGACATGGTGGAAATGGGCGTGCTGGACCCTACCAAGGTCACGCGTTATGCCTTGCAGCACGCTGCTTCGGTGGCAAGCCTGATGTTGACTACTGACGCTATGGTGGCGGAACTGCCTAAGGAAGAATCCGGTGGTGGAGGCGGAATGGGTGGTGGAATGGGCGGCATGGGCGGCATGGGCGGCATGGATATGTAGGGTTTGCCGCTGCCGTAGTAAAACGCAGTAAAATAAAAAACCCCGCTCCGGTGGGGTTTTTTATTGTATAAATCGTTCTGGAGAAATGAGTGGCTATTATTACAGTAGCCCATCCCGACGTTTTGAAAGATGTATTCGTGAAGTGCAGGAACCTTTGAATAAAGGTCCATTTTTACCGGCTCAGTTGCAATAAGTTCCACTTGGAGAAGATTTGTTCAGGAATCTCTTTTAGATTCGCTATTTTTGCAAGAACTGGACCGCTCTAAGTTTTCGACGCTATCATTGACCATCGAATTGATAGGTCTCATCTCCTGCAGGCTTCCAATTGGACGGATATGTTTTGCGGAAGACGCATAGATGATGGTGGCCAGTCGAAATGATGGGTATTCCGATGTTGCGGTAACCCAGTGGCGGCCGATATATTTTTCATAATTGCTTATCATGACCCCAGACCAGTATTGCCAGGAAAAAGCTGTTCAAAGCGGTTCCAGCTTCTATTACAGCTTTCTCTATCTGCCTTTGGAAAAGCGCCGTGCCATTACTGCGCTATATGCGTTTTGCCGCGAGGTAGACGACGTGGTGGACGAATGTACCGACGCATCGGTAGCGCGCGCGAAGCTCGCCTGGTGGCGGCACGAAGTCGACGCTATTTTTTATGATGGGCAAGGAAACAAGCCGAGTCATCCCGTGGCGAAAGCGCTGGCCGATGTGTCGCCGGCTTTTAATCTCACTGCTCAGCGGTTGAAGGAAATCATAGACGGCATGGAGATGGATCTTAATTACAATCGCTATGCGGATTTCGAAACCCTGAGGCACTACTGTTATCACGTAGCCAGCGTGGTGGGGCTTTGCTCCGCAGAGATATTTGGTTATCGAAATCCGCAAACCCTGAAATATGCGGAAGATCTTGGGCTCGCGTTCCAGCTTACGAATATCATACGGGATGTAGGGGAGGATGCGTGCCGCGATCGCATTTACCTGCCCCAGGATGAGCTTGCCCGTTTCGGGGTAACCAGCGAGGACATACTCAATTCCCGCGAAACCGATGGCTTCCGGCAATTGATGGAGTTTCAGATCGATCGTGCAGAAAGTTATTACGCCAGGGCTTTCGCAGCGTTGCCTGCGGCGGATCGCAAAAACCAGCGACCGGGAATTATCATGGCCGGGATATATGAAGCATTGCTGAAGGAAATCAAGGAGGACGGTTGCCACGTCCTTCGTCAGCGCGTGAAACTTACGCCGATGCGTAAATTATGGATTGCGTGGACGACCTGGATGAGAGGGTAAGCGTGTCCCGACCTGGATCCGGGCTGGCGTGATCAAAACTGGAGTTGCCCATGACCCATGCGCACCATCGACCGCAGGAATTACGGCACCATACCGACGCAGCAAGCATACTCTAAAATCAGCACCACTTTGTGGCCTGGTTTGGATCCGGCGAGCAGGTTTTTTTATCCAATAAGCTCTTTATGAACCAATTCGAAAATTACACTCCGTCCAAGGACTTGCTCAAGGACCGCGTGATCCTTGTCACCGGCGCGGGGCAGGGAATGGGCCGGTCTGCGGCGCTGGCATACGCCGCACACGGCGCAACCGTTATATTGCATGGGCGTAATGTCAAGAAACTGGAAAGCGTGTACGATGAAATCGAGGCGAAGGGCGGGGCACAGCCGTCAATTTTTCCACTTGATCTCGAAAAGGCCGAAGACAAGGATTTCGTCACAATTGCCCAGGCTATTAAACTGCAATTAGGCCGGTTGGACGGCATTTTGCACAATGCGGCACTGCTATTCACTTTGACCCCACTTGAGGCGCAGACGCTGGATCAATGGCTGGCGCTGCTGCGTGTCAATCTCATTGCCCCATTTGCATTGACGCGAGCCTGCCTGTCATTGCTGAAAGCTTCGCCGGATGGAAGCGTCGTGATGACGTCGGATACACATGGTCATGCGCCTGCCGCCTATTGGGGAGGCTTCGCAGTGGCAAAGGCGGCAGTAGAGACATTGGTGAAAATTCAGGCCCAGGAATGGGAAATACTGCCAAATCTGCGCATCAACGTTTTAATCCCCGGGCCTGTGCATACGCCGCAACGAACTCGAACCCATCCTGGCGAGATCAAGCATGACATGCCCCAACCGCAGGATTTAATGCCATACTATTTGTACCTGATGGGCCCTGATAGTAAAACACTCAGTGGCAAAACGGTATTTTGCCGGGGCAGTGCATAGTACAGGCTGCTGTAGCTGAAAGAAAAAGGTATAATTATTCGGTACCAATAAAAAAGTGGCCTGCGAAAGTGGCGGAATTGGTAGACGCACCAGATTTA
This sequence comes from Nitrosospira sp., assembly GCA_039936855.1. Classification (GTDB taxonomy): domain Bacteria; phylum Pseudomonadota; class Gammaproteobacteria; order Burkholderiales; family Nitrosomonadaceae; genus Nitrosospira. The sequence goes on from JBDTHR010000146.1 coordinate 4,044, forward strand.
GGTTCTGGCGCCGAAAGGTGTGGGGGTTCGAGTCCCCCCTTTCGCACCAGGGAGTTGGAAGCGGTCTGAGCGATAGCGCGTCTTGACGGCTGTCGCGTTCCCCCTGGTCGCTAACGCTGCATAATGTTATCAACCAGTCAGGAAATGCAATGCAAACGAATGTCGAAGATCTGGGTGCGCTGGAGCGTCGCCTTAACGTGTCGGTCCCTCAGGAGAAAATCGAGACGGAAATTGAAAGCCGCTTGAAGCATTTGGCGCGCACGGCGAAATTACCCGGTTTTCGACCGGGGAAAGTGCCGCTGAAAATCGTCATGCAGCAGTATGGCCCGCAGGTGCGGCAGGAAGTGATCAGCGATGTACTGAAGAAGAACTTCAATGAGGCTGTGCGCGAGAAGAACCTGAGAATCGCCGGCTATCCTCGTTTCGAACCCAGGCAGTTGGCAGAAAATGCGTCCCAATTTGAATTCAGCGCGACATTTGAGGTCTATCCAGACGTCGTTGTGGGAGACTTGAGCGCAAGCCGCATCGAACGGCCTGTGGTCAATATTTCCGGACCCGATATTGATAAAACCATAGATGTTTTGCGCAAACAACGCGTTCAATACGAACCTGCGGACCGCGGGGCACAACCGGACGATCGAATCAACATCGATTACCGTGGCGTCATCGATGGAGTAGAGTTTGCGGGAGGTAAAGCCGAGAATTTTACTTTGGTGCTTGGCGAAGGGAAGCTTCTCAAAGACTTCGAGGAACCGCTGATCGGCATGAGCGCCGGGCAGGTCAAAACATTTGAAGTTACTTTTCCGACAGACTATCATGGTAAAGAGGTCGCCGGAAAGACCGCCGTGTTTGAAGTGAGTGTAAACGGAGTGGAGTCTTCAAGCCTGCCCGATGCAGATACGGAATTCGCCAGATCGTTGGGTGTCGCCGATGGCGACATTGAAAAAATGCGCGTTGAAATTGAGGCTAACCTTCAGCGTGAGGCGTCCCGGCGTATAAAGGCCAGGCTCAAGGAACAGGTCATGCAGGCGCTCCTTGATGCTACCAGCATTCAAACGCCCAAAGCCCTGGTGGAAATGGAGCAGGAGCGTTTGATGCAGGAGGCGCACGAGGAGCTGGCATCGCGCGGAATGAGCACCAAGAACTTGCCCTTACCTAAGGATTTACTTCTGGAAAGAGCGCAGCGTCGCGTAAACCTTGGATTGATTTTGGGGGAGCTGGTAAAAATCCACAACTTGCATCCGAAATCCGAGCAGGTGCGTGCGGTGGTAGAGGATCTCGCACAGAGTTACGAGAATCCGGCGGAGGTGATCAAATGGCATTATTCCGTACCGGATCGTCTTAATGAGGTCGAGTCGGCAGTGCTGGAAGACAACGTCGTGATGTGGGTATTGGAGACGGTCACGGTGGTGGATAAATCAGTAACTTTAGATGAGCTAATGGGAAGATCATAATGCAGCAACTTGACTGGAAGCAGCGTAATCTCGAGCCGAGCGGGTTGGGCCTGATTCCCATGGTGATCGAGACCAGTGGAAGAGGCGAGCGCGCATACGACATCTATTCCAGATTACTGAAAGAGCGGGTCATATTCCTAGTGGGTCCGGTTACCGAGGGTTCAGCGAATCTGATCGTCGCGCAACTTCTGTTTCTGGAGTCCGAAAACGCGGACAAGGATATTCATTTTTATATCAATTCTCCTGGTGGCCTGGTTTCTGCCGGGATGGCGATTTACGATACCATGCAATATATTAAACCCGATGTCAGCACGCTCTGCATAGGACAGGCGGCAAGCATGGGATCGCTGTTGCTGACGGCGGGTGCCAAGGGCAAACGCTTCTGCCTCGCTAACTCGCGCGTTATGATCCATCAACCGTTAGGGGGCTTCCAGGGGCAGGCTTCTGACATTGAGATACATGCAAAAGAGATTCTGTTTCTAAAAAAACGGTTGAATGAGTTGTTGGCAAAGCACAGCGGCCAAAGTATGGAGACCATCGAGAGAGACACGGATCGGGATAACTTTCTCAGCGCTGAGCAGGCGGCGAAATACGGCTTGATAGATGCTGTGCTAACCTCCAGGAGTGAAAGCACGAGTTGAAAAGAATAGGGTGGAAGTGATTGCTGGTCTACGAGCGCAACGGCTCGGATAATGCGGGATAAAACTATGTCAGAGAAAACTGGCGGTGAAAAACTGCTTTATTGTTCCTTCTGCGGCAAAAGTCAACATGAAGTGAAGAAGCTCATTGCTGGCCCATCAGTATTCATTTGTGATGAATGCATTGAGCTTTGCAATGACATTATTCGTGAGGAAATACAAGGCGCTGAAGCTGCCAAGCTTACGAAGTCGGATTTGCCGGTGCCACGTGAAATTTGCCAGATCCTCGATCACTACGTAATTGGCCAGGAGCACGCGAAGAAAATTCTGTCAGTAGCGGTTTATAACCACTACAAACGGCTGAGAAACCTGGCAAAGACGACGGACGCCGACGAAATCGAGCTGGCGAAAAGCAATATTCTGCTTATCGGCCCGACGGGTTCGGGCAAAACATTGCTCGCGCAGACATTGGCGCGATTGCTTGATGTGCCTTTTGTGATGGCTGACGCGACAACGCTGACCGAAGCAGGCTACGTCGGCGAGGATGTGGAAAACATCATCCAGAAGCTGCTCCAGAAATGCAATTATGATGCAGAAAAAGCGCAGCAAGGGATAGTCTACATTGACGAAATTGACAAGATTTCGCGCAAATCGGACAACCCGTCAATTACACGGGATGTTTCGGGGGAGGGCGTACAGCAGGCCCTGCTGAAACTGATCGAAGGGACCGTTGCCTCGGTGCCACCTCAGGGGGGTAGAAAACACCCCAATCAAGAATTTGTGCAGGTAGATACCACCAATATTCTCTTCATTTGCGGCGGTGCTTTTGATGGGCTCGAAAAGGTAATACGCGCCCGATCCGAAAAAGGAGGGATAGGTTTTGGCGCCAATGTGAGAGGCCGTGACGGGAGGAAGGACTTCGGCGAAGTATTACGAGGCGTGGAGCCTGAAGATCTGGTCAAGTATGGCCTGATACCGGAATTTGTCGGACGTCTACCCGTAGTTGCAACGCTGGAAGAACTGGATGAGGCAGCGTTGATTCAAATATTGACCGAGCCGAAGAATGCACTCATCAAGCAGTATCAGAAGATGTTTCACATGGAGGGGGGCATCGATCTCGAATTCCGCGAGCAGGCACTGAAAGCAATAGCCAAGAAGGCGCTGGCGCGAAAGACCGGGGCTCGTGGTTTGCGTTCCATTCTGGAGAGCGCTCTGCTGGACACGATGTTTGATCTTCCATCACTGGAAAATGTTGCCAAGGTCGTGATTGATCATGGTTCGGTCAATGGCGATATCAAACCCATCCTGATCTATTCAGATAAGCCGAAGGTAGCCAAGAGCTGTTAACTGTTAATGCACGTTTCGTATTTGCCTTGTCCGTTGAATTTCTCCGCGGCGTCCCCATAACTCTTGTTTGTCTCTTATAGGTGAGCCGACATGTCTTCTCCAGCGAACGATCCCACTCAAATTTCATTACCGCTATTGCCGTTACGCGATGTCGTCGTCTTTCCGCATATGGTAATTCCTCTTTTCGTTGGAAGGCCCAAGTCCATAAAGGCGCTGGAAATCGCCATGGAATCCGGTAAAAGCATTTTGTTGGTAGCTCAGAAATTTGCGGCCAAGGACGAACCGGCGCCGGAAGACCTCTACGG
>JBDTHR010000147.1:0-6683 GCA_039936855.1 Nitrosospira sp.
TGAATTGGCCCACCAACCCCTGATCCGAACCGAACACGACTGCGCCTGTTGCCTCGCCCCCCTGGTTTATTTTCTGTCCGGTCATGGGCGACACGAGTGCCGGTAACATGCCGGTACGGAAACAGACGCTCAAGCCCAGTTGCACGGCACGGTAATAATCATCCAGTGCGAGTACGGATTTTTCGTACTGCCCGAGACTCCCCGCGGCCAGCGCCTTCATGGTACTGACTACCGACCGCAGATCCCGGGCTCCATCGATTTTCCGGTGCAGACTGGCGATGCTATCAGGCATCATTTGCCTCGCGTGCGCCGGATTCAGGTTTCTGCGGGGGTTGAAATCCGGCGAGGGTCTTGCGGATAATACGCATAATGGATTCGCGATCGTCGTCGCTCAGCGTTGCGGCGGTCTCGATGCGGGCACTTACCTCGGCTGGAATATCCGCTGCTGCCTTTCGCACCGCCTGTTCGGCATCGGCCATGTAGTCCAGTTCCACGTCATCAAAGAGTTTGGCGTCCAGCGCCAATAGCAGTGCGATCTGTCCAGGCACGGAAACCGGGGCAAATTCCGGCTGCCTGAGACAGGCGCGGATACGCCGCCCGTGCTCGATAATCCTGAGGGTATCCTTATCCAGCCGGGCGCCGAATCGGGCGAAGGTTTCCAGCTCCTCGAACTGAGCGTAATCCAGCTTCAGGTCACCCGTCACCGCACGGTACACGGGGCGCTGCGCCTTGCCGCCAACACGTGAGACGGATTGGCCGACATCCACCGCGGGCAGCACGCCCAGCGCGAACAATGAGGGCGAAAGGTAAATTTGCCCGTCGGTGATGGAAATGAGATTGGTCGGAATATAGGCGGAAATATCCTGAGCTTCCGTTTCTATGATAGGCAGCGCGGTCAGCGAACCGCCACCCAGTTCCTCCCGCAGATGCGTTGCGCGCTCCAGCAACCGCGAATGAATGTAGAAGATGTCGCCGGGATAGGCTTCGCGCCCCGGCGGCCGGCGCAGCAGCAAGGATAGCTCGCGGTAAGCGCGCGCGTGGTGCGTGAGATCATCGTACACGATCAGAACATCGCGGCCTTGCTCCATGAAATATTCCGCAATACTGGTTGCGGCATAGGGCGCGATGTAGACGAGACCCGGCGGATTACTCCCCTCTGTCACCACGACCACGGTGTAGTCCATCGCGCCTTTTTCGCGCAGGGTGGCGACCATCCTGGCAACGCCGGACGCATGCTGGCCGATAGCGCAATAAACGCACAGCACATTTTCATTTCGCTGATTGAGTATCGTGTCGAGCGCAATCGCGGTCTTTCCCGTCTGCCGGTCGCCAAGAATCAACTCGCGCTGCCCGCGGCCGATCGGAACGAGCGCATCGATGACCTTGATGCCGGTTTGCAAGGGCACCGTGACGGGCGCGCGATCCATGATGGACGGCGCTACGCGTTCGATGGGCAGACGCTGCGTGGATATAACCGTGCCCCTCCCGTCCAGCGGTCGTCCCAGCGGGTCAACGATTCGTCCGATCAGCGCACTGCTCACCGGCACATCCATTACATGCTCTCTGCGTTCCACCTCGTCGCCGGTACGCAACTGGGAGTAATCGTCAAGCAGGATCACGCCGACCTCATCTTCGTCGACATTGAATGCAATGCCATATGACTCGCCGGGAAACTTCAGCACCTCCTCGAAGCCCACTCCCGGAAGACCGGATACCTTCGCAATGCCGGCAGCAATGCTCGTGATGGCGCCGGTCTCGCGCAACGCAAACTGCGGCTTCAAGGCTTCGCGGGCTCGCGCTATTTGCGCGAATGCACCGTCGAAGGTCCCCTGCAGACTTCTGGTTTCGTCATTCATCGGTGGCGCGGAGAAGGTTGCTGGTCCGGAGTATTCGATTTCTCCGTTTCTTTATGCTCATGTTTTTTCCTGGTTTCGCTGGCTTCGGCTTCAGTTTCAGCTTCGACCACAGGCTGAAACTCAGGCCGAGGTTCGTCAGGTTTCTTAAGAAGCGCGCCTATCTCCTTTTCCAGAGACACGAGATAATTTTCAATGCTCCACGCTATCTTGTATCCACGCATGATGAGCTCAATGCCGCTGACGAGATCCGGCCTGCTTTCAAATCGGACCGGAATTTCCGTGTCCAGGATTTCCTTAATCGTTATCTCAATCGCGTTTTGCTGCACAGCGGGCAAATCAAATGCGCTTCGGACCAGAATTCCCGCAGATTCTGCCGACGCTGCCGCGGCCGTGACCGGCGATGCTGAAACCGACATCCTGATGGTCGAGACCAGATCTACCTTTTCCTCGGGGCTCAGCTCGCGTATTTGCTTGATCAACGCGCTCACCATATGGGCTTCGAGGGTGGTATTGGCAAGGTCGGCCAGCACCTTGCGGGCAATGACAACCACTTCGGCGCCTATTCGGCGCGTAATCGCTTCGTTCAGGCTCCGGTACTCCCTTTTCAAGCTATCTTCCCGCCTGGCGCGCAGATCATCCGCCTCCTTTCGCGCAGCGGCAATCAACCTCTGGCGTTCGGCTTCCGCCTCATACGAAGCACGGCTCAATAGCATGGCGCGCTGCTGGTCGAACTCATCATTCTTTTCCTGAAGCGTGCTGCGCTCCTTTTCCGCCTTCAATCCTTTCGCGTCAGCAGCGGCGAGTATTGCGGCTATACGCTTTTCCCGCGCATCCAGCGCCTTGAGGATGGGACCGTAAAGGAAACGTTTCAGCAGCCACACCAGAATGAGGAAATTAACGATCTGCGCAATAACGGTGAACCAGTCTATCAGCACAAGTTATTTTCCGGCAGTTTGTGCAATAACATGATTCCAGAACGGGTTGGCGAAAATAAGAATCATGGAGACCACGAAACAATAAATGGCCGTGGATTCGATTATCGCCAGGCCGACGAATAATGTCCGGGTGATGGTCGAGGAAGCATCGGGTTGCTGCGCCAGCGAAGTCAGCGCCGACGCGACCGCCTTTCCTTCTCCCAGCGACGGTCCTATCGCGCCGATGCTGATTGTCAGGCCCGCCGTGAATATTGATATGGCTGCAATGAGGGTCATGCTGTCCATAATTTCTCCTTATTTATCTGTGTCCGTTCATATTCAATCGGTAGCAGCCTGTCGAACTTAAAGGAAATCGGCTGCAAAAGCGTCTGGCCGGTTCATATTTCGCCGCTTTTTCGGCCAATAGAAGAACTATTGACCTTCAAAATCCTCAAAATCTGCCCTCACCCCGTCACTTTTTCGCTGCGATTCTTTAAGTCCGACAGGCTGCTAGCCTGCCTTCGCTTTGGACGGCGGAAATGGCATGCATGCCCGATATGGAGGCTTTTGTACATGGGCCATACCACGCTTCGCACCCATCATGCGTAATTTGTCATGGTTGCTCATAATCCTGCGCCCGGAGTTTGCCCCGCTGGTTCATCAGGGTTGTCTCCATCAGTTTCTGACGTGGCGGCCGCGATGTAAACCGTGGCCAGAATGCTGAAGATATAGGCTTGCACCATCCCCGTCAGCAGGCCGAGCGTGCTCATGACAATCGGAAAGATGAACGGCGTGATGGTCAGCAGAATCGCGAGAATCATTGCTCCGCTCATCATATTGCCGAAAAGGCGGACAGCAAGCGCCAGCGTACGCGAGAATTCGCTGATAATGTTGAAGGGCAGCATGAGCGGCGCAGGCTTGAGATAGGAACGAAAATAGCCGCCCAGTCCCTGCTCCTGGATGCCATACATCGGCACCGCGACAAACACGCAGATGGCCAGCGCAGTGGTAGTGGAAAGCGAACCCGTCGGAGGCTCATAGCCGGGAACGATAGTGAAAAAGCTGGCGGCTGCCACCAACAAAAACAGCGTGCCGATAAAGCCGAGATACTTCTGCGGTTGACGCAAACCCACGTTCTGGATCTGTTTCTGGATGGCAATAACGATAATTTCCAGCAGATTCTGCCAATGGGAATGTTCCAGTTCGATGGAAAGACTGCGGGTGATCGCTTTTGAACCGATGACGAGCACGAGCATCAGGCCCCACGTGTAGACAATCGTGGCGTTAAGTTTCCCGAACCCGTACTGCCAGAAAATGATTTCGTCGGGGCTAAGGTGCATGGCTGGCTCTCCGCTCCGGATGTTTTTGGTCTGACTTTCCGGCAGTCACAAACCGCGTTGCGGCCAGTCGTGCGATGAAAAATCCGAGCAGTCCTGCAAGCGATATTTTCCAGTTTTCGCCCGGCAGACCCAGTAGCAGATAGAACCCCGTCATGACAATGCCTACCCGCAGCATCAGGCTGCCAATGAACCAGAGCTCGGGCCGGCGCGATGATACGCCGTTACGCACCGTCCACCACAGCCCGCCAAAGAAAATCGCCCCGAGCAGGATGCCTGCTGCCAGCGATGATGCCCACACCCATGCAAAAATTTGATCCGGACTTTCACTCATCGAACGATCTCCTCTTCTCTTCCCGAACCTCGCTCCCGCTGTTACTGTTATCCGGTTCCTCCCACTCCTCATTTATCACTCTGTCCTCTCTGGTTATCCAATGCCAGGCATTCAGGCAACCAGTAATCATGCCGATTAACAGCATGGTCAGAGTCCAGGAATGATTCATCGGGTAGTTCCTGTCCAGCCAGATCCCCAGTGCGGCGCCCAGCAGCGTGGGCACAACCACCGACCAACCGACCAGCCCGACCATGCCCAACCCAGACCAGATCGTCTCCATGTCAGTGCGCCGCGTCCGCTGTGCCTTGAGCTTGCGCGTCGCCCTGGCGCCAACTCTCCGGCTAAATTCCGTTTCGCCGGCAGATGGCCGTTCTTCCGGCTTTCTTCCGGTTTCTTCATTCATGATAAAATTCCGCGAGACGACGGATAAAACCACTTTCCATTGTTGCCACGACGCGGCGCACGCTCCGCTCCTGCGCGTCCAGTTTCAAAAATTCATCCTTGACGATTTCGCGTAGCGTGCCGAGATCTTTTCCGACTATCGCGTTTCGTACCGATACCCGTACCTCTGCGCCTGTTTTTATCAGTGTGCCTTCATCGACCGCTACATACGTTACCTTCGCATCTTCTGTCTCGAAAACAAGAATTCCGGGCACCAGCGCCGCCACGCAGTCCAACCGGAGGGGCAGAAGCCCGAACGAACCCTGGCTCGTTTCGGCGACAATGCGGGTTACCCCGGCTTTACTGGCGAAAACCCCGAAGGGAAGCAGTATCCTGAGATTCATGATCATTTGTTCCGTACGGTATTCTTGTCCTGGCGAGGATCGGGGGTCGGGTTTATCTCCGGCCCCGCGCTCCTGTCCGGATTCGGCTCCGCTGCTCCCGAATCCGGTGAATCCGGCGGATGGTTCTTCCTGGTCGCTTCGTTGATTGTCCCGATCATGTAAAGCGCCTGCTCCGGAACTTGCATGAATTCATCCCGTAGAATCCGTTCGCAACCGTCCAGTGCATCCTTGAGGCTGACGAACTTTCCCTTGATGCCGGTAAACTGTTCGGTGGTGGAAAATGGCTGGGTAAAAAAACGCTCCAGTCGCCGGGCGCGCGCGACGATGTTACGGTCTTCGGGCGACAGTTGCTCCAACCCCAGCATGGCAATGATGTCCTTGAGCTCCGTATATTGCGCGAGCGTGCGCCTGGCATCCTGCGCGATCCGATAATGCCGCTGACCGATAACGCCCGGGGTCGCCATTTTGGAGCTGGATTGCAGCGGATCGATAGCCGGATACAGCCCTTCGCTGGCACGCTTGCGCGAAAGCACCATGGATGCGGAAAGATGCGAAAAGACATGCACCGCCGCCGGGTCGGTAAAGTCGTCCGCCGGGACATATACCGCCTGTATTGACGTAATGGAGCCGGTGTTGGTATTGGCGATGCGGTCTTCCAGTTGTGCCAGTTCCGTGCTCATGGTCGGCTGATAGCCGAGGCGCGAAGGCATCTGGCCCATCAGCCCCGATACCTCCATGCCGGCCTGGATAAAGCGGAAAATATTATCCACCAGCAACAATACGTCGCGATGCGCGTCATCGCGAAAATACTCGGCCATGGTCAGCGCCGCGTGCGCAGCACGGAATCTTGCGCCGGGAGGTTCGTTCATCTGGCCAAAAACCATAACCATATTTTCCAGCACACCCGCCACCTGCATTTCACGGTAGAGTTCCTCCCCCTCGCGGCAGCGCTCGCCTATCCCGCAAAAAATGCTGACGCCCTCATGCTTCCGTGCTACGTTGTGGATCATTTCCGTGAGCAATATCGTTTTGCCAACGCCCGCCCCGCCTAGCAGGCCCGCCTTGCCGCCGCGCTCCAGTGGCATCAGCACATCAATGATTTTGATGCCCGTCTCGAAGATTTTAGATTTTGTGGAGCGCTGCGCCAAAGGAGGCGGCGAATTGTGGACGCTACGCCATTCCACGTTTGCGGGTGCCGGCAGCCGGTCGATAGAATTGCCGAAAACATCGAACACGCGCGAGAGGGTGGCGTTACCCACTGGTGCCGTCAGCGGCCCGTGCGTATTGGTGACCGCCATGCGGCGGGCAAGTCCCTGCGTAGGCGTCAACGCAATGCCGCGCACATTATGGGCGTCGAGTTGAGCCAAAACTTCGATAACAATTTCGGCTTTCTTGCCGGCACGCAGCAACGTGTGAATAGGCGGCACGCGATTTTCAAACCGTATGTCCACAATGCC
>JBDTHR010000148.1:0-8114 GCA_039936855.1 Nitrosospira sp.
GAAATTGCGGTGGTGATGGGGCATGAAATCGCCCATGCGTTGCGTGAGCATTCACGTGAGCAGGTATCGCAGGCAATCGCAGCGCAGACCGCGCTGGGGTTAGGCTCCGCGGCATTTGGCCTCAGCCAGAATGCCGCGGCTCTGGCTAACGTAGGTTATCAAGCCTTGATCGCAACACAATTCAGTCGTACTGACGAGGCCGAGGCAGATCGGATCGGGCTGGAATTGACCGCACGCGCTGGCTACAATCCTCGTGCCGGCGTCACCTTGTGGCAGAAAATGATGAATGCCAACAGCGGCGGCCAGCTTCCTGAATTCCTGAGCAGTCATCCTGCGGACTCAAGCCGCGTCCAGCAGATTGAATCGCTGTTGCCGCGTGTTGTGCCCCTCTATGAAGCCACGCTTCACTGAAGCTGAACCATTTCGTTGAACCGGTGGAAGATTAGGCGTTTAATCCTCTGGCCAGATCAGCCTGGATATCTTTTACCGCTTCGAGCCCGACTGCTATGCGCAATAACCCTTCGGTGATCCCGGCGGCATCCCGGTTTTCCTGGCTGATACGGGCATGAGTGGTGGTGGCAGGATGGGTCAGCGTGCTCTTGGCGTCACCCAGGTTGGCGGTGATCGAAATCAACCGAACGGAATCCACCACCCGCCAAGCCGCTTCTCTCCCATTCTTCAACTCGAATGAAACGATTCCACCACCAGTCTTCTGTTGGCGCCTGGCAAGTTCGTACTGCGGGTGCGAAGGCAAGCCCGGATAGTGAACCCGCGCCACGCCGGGCTGCGCTTCCAACCAGTGGGCAATTTGCATGGCATTTGCAGAATGCGCATCCATTCTCAGCTTCAGGGTTTCCATTCCCTTTAAAATAACCCAGGCGTTGAAAGGGCTCAAACTCGGCCCCGCGGTACGCAAAAAGCCAAAAATCCCGCCCTCCATCACCAAGTCACGCTTCCCCAGCACGGCACCACCTAAAACCCTGCCTTGGCCTTCGAGATATTTGGTGGCAGAGTGAACCACAAGATCAGCACCCAGATCCAGTGGGCGCTGCAGCGCCGGCGAACAAAAGCAATTATCCACTGCAAGCCATGCGCCGGCTTTTTTTGCTACCGCTGCGAGTGCGGCGATATCCGACACTTCAGTCAACGGATTTGATGGCGTTTCAATAAACATGAGTTTTGTGGTGGGTTTTACCACTGCGTCCCACGCTGCGACATCGGTGGCAGAAACAAATGTCGTTTCAATATTGAAGCGCTTGAGGATATTATTGAACAGGCTCACGGTTGCGCCAAAGAGACTGCGCGACGCGATGACATGATCGCCAGCGGAGAGTAGTCCCATCACACAAGCCAGTATGGCTGACATCCCCGAAGAAGTGGCAACGCACGCTTCCGCGCCTTCGAGCGCAGCAAGCCGTTCTTGGAAAGCCGTAACCGTGGGGTTGGTGAATCGAGAATAGATATTTCCGGATTCCGCACCGGAAAAGCGCGCCGCAGCCTGGGCCGCGCTGTCAAAGACAAAACTCGAGGTCAGGTACAACGCTTCCGAGTGTTCATTGAATTGACTACGGTGAATACCGGTGTGTAACGCCAAAGTTTCCAGCTCAAAATCATCAGACATGGTTAACTCCCAAAAAAAACCCGTTCAGCATTCTGCTAAAACGGGTTCCCCGCTTTAGCAGAATTTATAATGCGCCCGCAAGCTGAATATCAAATCGGCGCCATACTCGAAATTACGCCCGATAGCTGTTTTTGTCAAATCTCCATTAATCGATCGCCACCAGGTTCAAATCCAGTTGCGTACTGAACCGTGAGCGAGACAAGAGCACGCCTCCATCACGCTGCGTCTCCAGTAAAGCGAGATACTCCGGCGTGACATCGCCGGTAATGTAGCGTCCATCGAAACAAGAGGTTTCATAGTGCGTAATTAGTGGATTGACGCGGCAAACAGTTTTAACGAGCGAATCGAGATCCTGGTAAACGAGGTGGTCGGCACCGATCTCGTGACAGATTTCGTCTTCATTCCGCCCCGTAGCGATGAGCTCGCGTCGCGTCGGCATATCAATTCCATATACATTGGGAAACCTAACCGGTGGCGCGGCTGAAGCAAAAAAAACCTTATGGGCGCCGGCCTCCTGCGCCATTTGCACAATCTCGAGGCTAGTGGTGCCACGAACGATTGAATCGTCTACCAGCAGTACGTTCTTACCACGAAACTCCACGCTCATCGCATTGAGTTTTTGCCTGACTGATTTGCGCCTCTGCTGCTGCCCCGGCATGATAAAGGTGCGTCCAATATAGCGGTTCTTTACGAAACCTTCACGAAAGCTTACTCCCAGACGGTTAGCAAGCTGCAGGGCACTCGGGCGACTGGAGTCGGGGATTGGAATCACCACATCAATATCCAGATGACGCATCGTTGTGGAGATCTTGTCAGCCAGGCTCTCGCCCATGTTAAGGCGCGTTTCATATACTGAAATACCATCCATGACGGAATCCGGGCGCGCCATATAGACATATTCGAAAATACAGGGATTTTGCGTGGGATTGTCGGCACATTGCTTGTTGTGGAAATTACCGCTTTCGTCAATAAAAACTGCCTCGCCCGGGGCAACGTCACGCACCAGCTTAAACCCTAAGGTATCGAGCGCCACACTTTCGGACGCCACCAGGTATTCCATCCCTTGCTCGGTTTCAGCTGAGCCAAACACCAATGGACGGATGCCGTAAGGATCGCGAAAAGCAAGCAATCCATACCCTGAAATCATTGCCACTACTGCGTAAGCGCCTCGACAGCGCCGGTGTACACCGGCCACTGCGTCAAAAATAGCGGCAAGGTCGAGCTGGTGGTTTTTCGTGCTTCTTTGCAGCTCATGGGCAAGTACATTGAGGAGCACTTCAGAATCGGAACTGGTATTGACGTGACGCAAATCCTCGCGAAACAACTCGTCATTGAGTTGTGCCGCATTCGTGAGATTACCGTTGTGCCCAAGTACGATCCCGAAAGGCGAGTTGACATAGAACGGCTGTGCCTCAGCTGATGATTCGGAGGAGCCGGCAGTGGGATATCTCACATGGCCAATACCCATGTTACCAAGCAAAGCACGCATGTTGCGGGTACGGAACACATCCCGGACCAGGCCGCCACCCTTGTGCATGTGAAAGGTGTTACCTTGGGCAGTAACAATGCCGGCTGCGTCCTGCCCGCGGTGCTGGAGTACAAGCAAGCCGTCGTACAGCAACTGGTTGACAGCAGTTTGTGCGACTAAGCCCAGAATTCCACACATGACCACACTCCGCAAAGATGGCTTTGACTTCGATTAAAGCTGTACAAAAGGGTTATCCGGATATGGACGAATGGGGTTACCGAGCGCTATATTATACTGGCACACCTTCTACTTACTGTTTGCGCTTTAATTTTTCGCATAATTGATACGCGTGGACAAATCTGGCGGCAGCCATGGTATTACCAACATTGCCGCTGTCTCCAGCGGTTTGCTCAGCAAGGCCTTTTGCCAGAATGGTTCTTGCGGCAGCGCGGTAAATCCCGCTGCCAACACAATCAATAACACTACCAGTAACCCTCGTATAAAACCGAACAACGAACCAAGAAAACGATCCGCAAACCCCAATCCCACAGTTTTTACCAAGGCCGAGATCAGCATGGCAATGAGGCTCATTGCCAGCAGAGCCGACAGGAATAATGCAGAGAATGCCAGCACCATACGCAATGTTTCGCCGTCGATATCGGATGGCAGCATGGGGGCAAGCCCTGCTGAAAATGAGTTCGCCGCCATGAATGCGACGATCCAGCCAACCAGCGATAATATTTCGCGCACCACGCCGCGTACTACACTCAGCAAAATGGATATAACAAGTATGGCAAGAACGCAGTAATCGAAAATAGTCATTCGTAAACAGGAACGAAATTACAGAAGAGCAATTTTCCTGTGCAGTAATGTTCCTTATCCTACTTCTCCGCCACTACACCATCGAATCCAAGTTTCTTCAGTTTCTCAAGCGTGCGCTCCGCCTCTTCACGCGTGTCAAATGGGCCTACCCGAACACGGGTTATCTCGCCTTTGTCGGCACCGCTGTCGACTTTCAGCGTTTCCGTATAAGCCTTGGAACTGCTGTCCTTCGATGACACGCTCTGCAATTGCTGCCTGGCTTTGCCCGGATCGGAAAAGGCGCCCAATTGCACCACATATACGTTAGTGGCAGCAGCAGGAACGGTAGCTTTTGCATTTCCTGCTCCCGATTCACCCTTGGAGTCCATGCTGCTCGTTGCCGGTTTCTCTATCGATTCATTCGCGGGTTGGGCGGGTTTTACTGATGGCTCGGAGGCCACTGGCTCTTCCTGCCGTATTCCGGTTTCCAATTCTTCGGGAACAGTCCTGGCCGTTGCTTCTGTACGAATGGCAGCCTCGGGCGCAAGCTCTTCCACAGAATCTTCAGATGGTATGCGAATGTCAATTTCGTGACTTCTGTGCTCCGGTTTGCTATCGAGCACCATCGGCAGAATTACAACTGCTGCGATCACCAGTGTAATAGCGCCGACGAGACGTCTTCTGGCGCGTTTCCTTAGCTGAATTTCTTCTTCGCTGACGGTCTTTGCCATTCGACTTTGCTTAATTCTAACCGTGCTCAACCACGTTCCGGCTTCGCAACACTTCCGCCACGGTATGGAATGAGCCAAAAACACAGATTCTATCATTTCCGGTTGCCTGCTCACAGGCAAATGCATATGCCGCAACTGGATCCGAAAAACTTTGGATTGCCTCGTCAACCACACCCGCCTCTTTCAGTGCCTGCGCCACGTCGCCAACGGCCGCTCCCCGTGGTAAATTGATGCTCGCCGTCAGCCATACATCGACCTGCGGCGCAAGTGCCCGCGCCACTCCGGTGATGTCCTTATCCTTGAGCATTGCGAATACGGCATAAGTTTTTTGATAGCGGCCCATGTTGTCGAGGTCGGCGGCCAAGGCCCGCGCAGCACCCGGATTGTGCGCGACATCCAGCACCGTCATGGGACGGCCGGGTAACACCTGGAATCGCCCCGGCCAGACGACTTCCAATAATCCTTGCCGTACATCGCCCATGGTAATCGGCAAACTATCCTTTACCGCGTCCAGCGCAGCAAGGCAGGCACTGGCGTTGCGCAATTGATAAGCCCCCCGCAATGCCGGGTAGGGCAGCGAATGACGTTTTCCCCCGTCCCCCCAGAAACTCCACGCGGTTGCGCTGGTTGAATAACCGAAGTGCTCGCCGATGCGCATCAAATTCGCGCCGGTCGCTTCTGCATGAAGTCGTACAGTCGCGGGAATATCCGGCTCCGAGCAAATAGCAACCTTCCCGCTTCTAAAAATCCCAGCCTTCTCAAACCCAATTTCCTCCAGGGTGGTACCCAGATAATCCATATGATCGAAGTCAACACTGGTGATAACTGCACAATCAGCGTCGAAAATATTGACCGCGTCCAACCGGCCGCCCAGTCCCACTTCCATAATGGCAACCTCCACTTCGGCCTGTTTGAATAATTGCATCGCTGCCAGTGTTCCAAACTCAAAATAGGTCAGGGGAGTGTCGCTGTAAAGCCGGGCCGACTCCACCATTTGAAAAGCGTCACATAACTTGTCATCGCTGGCTTCCTTTCGGTTCACTCGCACGCGCTCGTTATAACGCAGCAAATGCGGGGAAGTGTAACAGCCAACGCGATAACCCGCGCGAGTCAAAATCGCCTCCATCATGGCACATGTTGACCCTTTACCGTTCGTGCCCCCGATCGTGATGATGGGAAAGGGGCATGCAAGGTTTAAGTCGGCCTTCACACGATTTATCCTGTCCAGCCCCATCTCGATGGTCTTCGGATGAATGCGTTCAAGCCAATTCAGCCAATCGGAAAGCGTTCTCGATTTTGTATCAGGTTCGCTCATTACTGTCTTGCGCCACCCGGCATGAACATCATGATGACATGATCAGGTGAGCCAAAGATCAGGCTGACGGTGGGGAAACGCGCATCAGCAGCGAGCATAGGTTGGCTACCTTATCCCGCATGCGTCGGCGATCGACGATCATGTCTATTGCGCCGTGTTCCAGCAGGAATTCGGCGCGTTGAAACCCTTCTGGCAGAGTTTGCCGCACCGTCTGCTCGATAACGCGCGGCCCCGCGAATCCGATTAATGCACCGGGCTCGGCGATTACCACGTCACCGATGAAGGCAAAACTGGCCGACACCCCTCCCATGGTGGGGTCTGTCAATACCGAAATGAAGGGTAACCGCTCCTGGCTCAGTTGAGTAAGCACCGCTGTTGTTTTAGCCATCTGCATCAATGACAGCAAGCCTTCCTGCATGCGTGCGCCTCCACTGGCGGCGAAACATACAAAAGCCACGTGTTGCTCAACGCATGTTTGCACCGCGCGTACGAAGCGCTCCCCCACTACCGAGCCCATCGACCCCCCCATGAAACCAAATTCGAATGCCGCGGCAACCAGAGGTACGGTTTTGACGCTGCCCTGCATGACTACCAGGGCGTCATTCTCATCAGTATTTCTTTTCGCTTCCGACAGCCTGTCGATATACCGTTTGGTATCCTTGAATTTAAGCGGGTCAAGTGACTGTACTTCCGCACCGATCTCATGACGGCCTTCCGCGTCCAGGAATAAATCAAGACGCACCCGGGCAGAAATGCGGTTGTGATGATTGCACTTGGGGCAGACATTAAGATTGTTACCCAGATCAGAGTAATAAAGCACTGCTTCGCAAGACGCGCACTTGCTCCACAGTCCCTCGGGTACGGCCTTTTTTTCGCCGCTTTCCTTGCGTTTGATCTTAGGGGGAAGAAGTTTCTGGAACCAGCTCATAAATTGGTTTAAACGATGGACAACGCGTGTTCAGGACCGGCTTCGTCGATGGCGGCACGTAAATTTCTTACCAAGCCATATACGTTCGTTAATAAATTCTCTCTGGTAGATTTTTCTATTTCTTCAATGATGCGGCTACCTATCACGACTGCGTCAGCGAGCCCCGCCACGGCTTTGGCCGTCGCGCCGTCGCGTATGCCGAAACCGACGCTAATGGGAATGGAGATACAGGTACGCAATTGATCCAGTTTGTTGGCTACGTCCCCGAGGTCGAGACTTAATGCACCGGTTACGCCTTTTAGCGAAACATAATATATATATCCCCGCGCCAACTCCGCTACCCGCTCGACGCGCCTTTGCGGCGTGGTGGGAGAAAGCAGGAAAATCGCATCTATTTGCTGACGTTCAAGATTGCTTACCCATTCCTGAGACTCTTCCGGTGGATAGTCCACTACCAGCACGCCGTCTATTCCGCATTTTTTTGCTCTCGCGGCGAATTGCTCATAGCCCATCGATTCTATAGGATTGGCATAACCCATCAGCACAACCGGCGTGTACGCATCGGTTTTCCTGAACTCTTCTACCATTGTCAGCACATCCTTCAGGCCTACACCGTGCTTGAGCGCGCGTTCCGAAGAACGCTGTATGGTCGGCCCGTCAGCCATGGGATCCGAAAACGGCACCCCCAGCTCGATGATGTCGGCCCCTGCTTTCACCAGCTCATGCATCAGCGGAACCATCATCGCGGGCTCCGGGTCGCCGGCGGTGATGAAAGGAATCAGCGCTTTTCTTTTTTTCGGGGACAGGTTGCCGAATACGGTAGCGATACGAGACATGTATGATGATTTCAGAAGGTTATATTGGATGCGTGCGCCACAGTGGCCATATCTTTATCCCCGCGTCCAGAAAGGTTCACCAGCAGCAGCTTGTCCTTGCCGAGCGAGGGCGCGAGTTGGGCCGCATACGCTAGCGCATGACTGGACTCCAGCGCTGGTATGATGCCTTCGTAATGACACAATGAATGAAATGCCTCCAGCGCCTGGTCGTCGGTAATGGCGATATATTCAGCGCGATTGCTGTCCTTGAGCCAGGCGTGTTCGGGGCCGACGCCAGGATAGTCCAGCCCGGCTGAAATCGAGTGGGTCTCGACAATCTGACCGTTCTCATCCTGGATCAGATAGGTGCGATTTCCGTGCAATACGCCCGACCTTCCCATCGTCAGGGAAGCCGCATGCTGTCCACTCTCAATC
>JBDTHR010000149.1:0-12478 GCA_039936855.1 Nitrosospira sp.
CCGAAGCTTCCAGGTCTGCATGGGCAGCGTTTGTCCGCCATGGGTCCAGAACCAAGTGAAATACATGCCCGCAATTACCAGGAGATAAAGCTGAAGCCCAGGCCGGAAAAACAGGGAACTGGTATCCCGGAACACAAGATGAAAAACAAAGCTGGCAATAAACAGAACGGCAATCAATATGAGAAATTCGTAGAGCATGCTTAGCAGCCTTCGCCTCAATCCCGGGAAGACAATTTTGATTGCGTCGGAAAACTCACTCACAGGATGTTCTTGTTATTTTTTTGATGATGCTCTTGCTCTGATAGAGCACCAGAAATAGTTGGAAGCAGCGCGTTCATCTGCTATTTTACCTTGTGATCTCCGGGTGTCTGTTCATATTCGCGCCATTTTTGCTTTATTTCATGTCGCTTCTCCGGTGGCAGTTTTTTAATGGCTTTATATTTCTCCCGGACCAGCTCGCGCTGTTCCGGCGAAAGCGAAAACCAGTCGCGCATCTGCAACTGAGCACGATGCTGTTCTGCTGGGGGCATGGCCGAATATCGCCTGGCTATGCCTAACCACTTCTTCTTTTGTGTGGAGTCCATATTGTTCCACTCATGCGCGAGCGGAGCCAGGACTTCTCTCTGCTGCGGTTTCAATTTCTCCCAGGAAGGTTCGCCGGATACGGCCCCGGCGGGAAGTGAAAAACATAAATAGAAAGCTATAATTAGTGCTGATCTAACCATGCATCGAACCCATCGTCTAGATAAGCATCTATCGGCAAATCGTCGGTAAGCACCAGGATGTCGATTTCCTCATTTTCGTCACTTTGCTGTAGCGTCTGCCAATAGGAAATCCCCGCCAGGGCAAACAACAGCGCAATAATCGATAGCAGCTTTCTGGTCTTGATCTGCCATTCATTCCCATTCCGAGCGGAGGCGCCTTGGCCTACATTCGCTACTGACTCGGCCATATGGCAGTTTTCAAAGGCAGCTCTGCGCCCAGATTGAAGCCGGTTTAGCGTACTATGCTTGATATCATCAAGGCCGAAATCCAGTAGCTTCGTTATCTTCTTACCTACTTCGTGTTCGTTCATAACTCGATCCCATTTTTTTCCAACAGTGCAGCAAGACGATGGGTTGCACGCGAACAGTGAGTTTTCACACTTCCTTCAGAACACCCCATGACCGCTGCTGTCTCTGCAACATCCATCTCCTCCCAGTAACGCAGAAGAAAAGCTTGTCGTTGACGTGCCGGAAGGTCTGCAATCGCTTTTTCCAGTAAATTAAGCAGTTGCGTTTGCTCCAGTTGCTGATGTGGATCACCAGAATTGGAAGTGGAGAGACCATCCAGCTGAATAGTTTCCAGCGGATCGTAATCTTCATTTTCCCGATTGCGGGGTATAAATGATGAAAACAGGGTAGTCCATAAGGAGCGCGTCTTCTGGCGCCGGTAAAAATCCCTTATGGTATTTTGCAGGATACGCTGAAACAGGAGAGGTAATTCTTCCAATGGCTTGGCAGAATATTTTTCAACCAGTTTCGTCATCGAATCCTGAACGACATCCAGCGCCAGATGCTCGTCTCTTACCGCGAACAATGCCTGTTTATAAGCGCGCCGTTCAATTTCAACTAAAAAACCGGAAAGTTCCTGTCGAGTAACCAGGAGGTTGCCTATTATTAAATGAAAAAACGGGAGACGATCTCACGCTCTCGCCGCAATATCAGCAATTTTTTGGTTTACCGGAGCGTTTTACCCTCGAGAAGGCAGATCCATAATGCCCTGATACTTGAGACTTGCAAAAGTGAAAGCGATATACGCGACATCTACCAGGCTGGCCTGATCGAACCCCTTGATACGTTTCGTTTGTCCGCAGTCGATCAAGAAGCACCATATTTCTCGCCGGGCAATTGTACGTAAAGCGCGCGAAAGATTCCGGAACTCACCGTGAACCTGCGAACCCAATGTTGTGCTCCAGTTGATTGCAAATCCAGAAAGGGCTAGCGCCGGGATTTTGCTGAACTCAAGTTTGCGCTCATGCGACAATATGCCGCATTGTGATAATCATATTTCACGCTTATCATGGCTCTGTTTCAATCTGCGGATAATCTGACAGGGCCTTCAACCTAAAAATTTCGATAGCGCTCTCTATAATATCTGTACGTAGATATCCGGGTTTAGTGGTAAAATTTTAAATGCGAATTGCGACTGATTCTTAATATGATTTACATTACTGATGTTTGGGTCCGAGCTAATGGTAAAAATGCTCGTTGTTTTTGCATCTGTAATTTCTGCCCCGATCACGAATTATACCGTTATTTTACCACTGCTCATGGATAGTCAACAGAAGCTGTCTTTCATACTCAGCCCCGTGGAGGACATTCGATGATCCGAAGTTTGGTTCTAGTGTTAATGCTCGGTTTTGTAACTGCCGTCGCTGCAGCTGAAAGTGTGCGTCCTTTTACCTCGGGGAGCCTCAAGAACGTTCTTGCGCATCGGGAAGAGAAGCCTTTCATTCTCGTATTGTGGTCTCTTGACTGTCAATATTGCCCGACAGAGTTGAAGATGTTAAGCGAGCTCAAGCGCAGCCATCCCCAGTTGGACATCGTCTTGGTTGCCACCGATGCGGTAAGCGATACGCCACAACTTGCGTCCCGGGCCGAAAGCTACGGAATAAATAATGCCGAGCAATGGGTTTTTGCCGAGGACATGCCGGAACGTTTGCGCCTTGAAATTGACAGCCGCTGGTATGGCGAAGTACCCAAGACATATTTTTATGATCGCAAGCACCAACGCGAGGTCAAGACCGGCCTCGTCGACAAGAAGTTTGTAGAAGACTGGCTGGCCCGTAATTTGGCACCAGACTCGTGATATCGAATATAAGACGATGAAGCATAATCCTGCTTTTTTACCCAGCCTGATGTTTGTGCTCGCGGTCCACGGGGCGTTGCTCTACTATCTCTTCCAGCAAAAATTGATCCCTCCTCCGCAACAACTGGCAACGTTGATGGTTAACTTTATCCCTTCATTCCAGCCTAGGGAAGAATCCAAGCCTGAACCACCTCCCCCCTTGCCCAAACCGCAACCGCCAAAGAAGCCGAAGTCGCAGCAATTGGTTGCGGAAAAACCGGTAGTGTCCAAGAGGGAGTGGGTCGCACCGCCTTCCCTACCAGAGCCAGAGCCAGTACCGGAGCCAGTGGCGGAAGCCGCTCCTCCCCAGATGGCGCCGGGACCGGTTACGCTCTCCTCGGAACTATCTGTCGCGTGCCCCGAACTGAACGCGCCCGCTTATCCCGCGCTTTCGCGGCGACTCGGCGAAGAGGGCAAACTGATGCTACGGGTGGAACTGGACGAAAAAGGTCATGTTAACGTAGTACAGGTAATCGATAGTAGCGGTTTTAAGCGTCTGGATGAAGCCGCCATGTCCGCGGTAAAAACCTGGCGATGCAATCCGCCCGTGCGTAATGGTCTGCCGGCCCGTGCCATTGCTCTGCAACCATTCAACTTTGTACTCCAAGGAGATTGATCGATGGAAAAAAGTCTCGGTTTTTCAAATTTTCTCACCCAACTCGATGGCGTCGGTATCAGCGTGCTTATACTGCTCCTTACACTTTCGGTTGCAAGCTGGTATCTCATACTTACCAAAGGTATCTCCAATTTTCTGGCAAAGCGGCACGCCGAAGCTTTTCTCAAGCGTTTCTGGGGAGCCGGTTCGCTACAGGAGGTAAACTCGACGCTGCACGAAGGCTCGGGTGATAATGCATTTGCGCAATTGGCGCACCTCGCACTGGAGGCTGCGGCTGACTCTGAAAAACACGGCTTGCAAAAACTTGCCGCGGCGGGTGGAGCAAGCGAGTTCATTACACGCGTATTACGTAACGGTCTCGACCAGGAAGCAACCCGCGTCGAAAATGGTCTCACCGTGATAGCCTCAGCCGGCTCAGCGGCGCCTTATATCGGACTATTCGGTACGGTATGGGGCATCTATCACGCACTGGTTCAAATTGGACTATCCGGGCAGGGCACCTTGGATAAAGTAGCCGGCCCGGTAGGTGAAGCGTTGATTATGACGGCATTGGGGTTGGCTGTGGCGATTCCGGCGGTATTGGCCTATAACGCTTTTGTGCGACGCAATCGCATCTGGTTGGCGCGCCTGGACGCGTTTGCTCATGATCTGTTTGTACTGATTGCAGTGGGTGCCAAAAATAATAGCTCAGCTGGGGATGAGCGTCTGCTGCGTGTAGTCGTCCCCGCAATGAATCCTACGATTTCACCCAATGAAAGGAGGTTGTGATGGCATTTGGCAGCATGGGCGGAGGTAACCCTCAGATGCCGATGTCGGAAATCAACGTGGTACCGTTGGTGGACGTGATGTTGGTATTACTTGTAATCTTCATCATCACCGCACCTTTGCTGACACATTCAGTTAAAGTCGATCTGCCGAAGGCGTCGAGTAGCCCGAATATTACGCAACCGGACCACGTTGAATTTGCGCTTCGGGGCGACGCTAGCCTATACTGGAATGGTGAACCGGTTACCATGGATCAGTTGGCATCCCGGTTTGCCGCAGCGACAAAACAGAATCCGGACATCGAACTTCATATTCGCGCTGATAAGCATGTTCAGTACGAGCACGTGGCAAAAGTGATGTCCATCGCGGCTAAAGCGGGGTTGGTACGTATTGGGTTTGTTACCGATCCGACTACACAACAGTGACGGCCTGCCGAAACACGGCTGGAGGAACACAATGTCGATGGCAATAAATTCGAGCATGTACATACCACTCGGCAAATACCATGCTGCCTTAACGGTCAGGATGATATGGCTCTAGCTGCTCGCACCCGATGGCGAAGCCTTCTGCTGCATGGTTCCATTGCTACCACGGCTCTCGGTCTGGGTTTGATGTCATGGTTCATTGCCAAGCCCATGGCGGTCCGAATCCACCAAACTGTACCAGGAGAACGGCTGACCATTACCGCCACACCGAATATTGACATCAGTCTGGATGCCGATAGTAGCGTAACAGTCAGTAACGCGGAGCCTCCCCAGATCGAATTGCTGCGAGGCACTGTTTATTTTGACGCCAAAGGGGGGGGAGCGGGCAAGTTGCAAGTGAAAGTCGGCACCACGTATATCAACGATATCGGCACCCGTTTTAGCGTCAGTAAAGGAGTAAATGGCGGCACTATTGCGGTGGCTGACGGGCAGGTGGAGATTCTGGTAGAGATGGGAACATATCTGGTCGGCGCTCACGAACAGGCGGATTTCGACGGCATAAGAGTCACCGGTCAGAGAGTGATCGCAGATGCGGACATAGCGGCATGGCGCCCAAATCAATAAGAACCTGACACCGGGTGACGCGGCAATATCATCAATGCTTTACCGACACCGCTCTATGATTCAATCATTCCCCTCAGCGCTGCACCGAAATCAGCGGCAGAGCATTATTCGTTGCAGCGCCAATCTCAAGCGCATCAACTGCCAATAGCGCGCTTCATGAAACCCATTGCGATCTTCAGGCACTTTCCAATAGAGGGTCCGGGTTATCTTGCGCCGTTTCTGGATTCCCATTCCATTCCCTACCAACTTGTCAAGATCGACGCCAATGAACCATTACCTGCCGATGCTGGCTATTTTAGCGGGCTTGCATTCATGGGCGGACCCATGAGCGTAAACGATGATCTGCCGTGGATTGCGCCATCGCTTGCGTTAATCCGGCAGGCGGTGAGAGACGATATTCCGGTTTTGGGCCATTGCCTCGGTGCGCAATTGATGTCGAAAGCGCTGGGGGCAGTGGTAAGCAGGAGTCCAGTTACCGAAATCGGTTGGGGTAGAGTGAGCGTCGTGGACAATCCTGTTGCACGTAACTGGTTTGGAGGATTATCAAACTTTGAGGCGTTCCACTGGCATGGCGAAGGTTTTACCATTCCAGAGGGAGCGGCTCTCCTGCTTTCAAGTCCCCATTGCGAAAACCAGGCGTTCGCAATGGGCGCGCATCTGGCACTACAATGCCATGTGGAGATGACTGAGGAGATGGTGAAAGTCTGGTGCAAAGCAGGCGTTGAGGAAATTGTCAACAATCCCGGACCGTCGGTACAATCGATAGAGGCAATACAGACGGAACTGGCCGAGCGAGTGTCGGTACTGAATCAGGTCGCTTGCCGCTTATATGAGCGTTGGATTTCCGGTCTTATGAACAAAACGACTGGGTAAAATAATACCGCGAATCATTCGCGGAAATTCTGGAATTGCAGCGGAAATTCGGTAATCGATTTCTTGACGAGCTGTATCACCTCCTGCAAGGTATCACGCTTTGCGCCTGAAATACGCACTGCCTCACCCTGGATACTGGCTTGTACCTTAAGTTTGCTATCCTTGATGAGCCTGATAACCTTCTTTGCAAGCTCACTTTCCACCCCTGTTTTAACCGTGACTTGCTGTTTGACTTTATTGCCGCTGATTTTTTCCGGCTTCCCTTCGTCCAGGCATCGTACATCGACCCCGCGCTTGGCGAGCTTGGCCATCAGAATATCCAGAACCTGGCCCAGTTTAAATTCGTCATCTGCGTAAACGGTAAGCGTGTAATCCGTTTGCTCCACACGCGCATCCGATCCCTTGAAATCAAAACGCGTGGTCACTTCCTTGTTCACCTGATCAATTGCATTCCTGACTTCCTGCTTGTCAACTTCGGAGACAATGTCGAATGATGGCATGATATCTCTTCCTGATTTGGGGCTGTGGCAAGTTGGTATGCCGAGTCAATATGATGTGCGGCCTAATAATCCCAAATCCGGCAGTTGACCGCTCACTTCATCCCGTTCAACTGCCGGGTTCAGGATTATTATTACCTGTTTTTTAAATTTGCGGCGATACGCAACCGTAGCGCGTTAAGCTTGATGAATCCAGCCGCGTCTGTCTGGTTATACGCACCTTGATCTTCCTCAAAAGTGGCAATATGCGGATCGAACAGAGAATCTGTTTTTGAATCTCGTCCGACCACGATCACATTTCCTTTGTAGAGCTTTACTCGCACCCACCCGTTTACGCGTACCTGGGACGCATCAATCATCGTTTGCATCATTATGCGCTCCGGACTCCACCAGTAACCGTTGTAAATAAGCTCGGCATAGCGCGGCATCAACTCGTCTTTCAGGTGAGCCACCTCTCGGTCGAGGGTGATGGATTCGATGGCCCGATGCGCGCGCAACATGATGGTGCCGCCGGGTGTTTCATAGCATCCACGGGATTTCATGCCGACGTAACGATTCTCCACCAGATCCAAACGCCCGATACCGTGCTTGCCGCCTAATAGATTAAGCTCGGCAAGTACCGATGCCGGAGAGAGCTTTCGACCGTTTATGGCGATAATGTCGCCTTGCCCGAATTCCAGTTCAATGTATTCCGCCTTATCCGGCGCGTTCTCGGGTGATACGCTCCATCGCCACATGGATTCCTCCGGCTCATGTGCGGGATCTTCCAGGATTCGACCTTCATAGGAAATATGCAGCAGATTGGCATCCATGCTGTAAGGGGAACCGCCTCTTTTCTTCATCTCCACCGGGATGCCATGTGTTTCCGCATAGTTCAACAGGCTTTCCCTGGAAGTAAGGTCCCATTCGCGCCATGGCGCGATCACTTGGATATCGGGCTGAAGCGCATAATAACCGAGCTCAAACCGCACCTGGTCATTACCTTTCCCTGTCGCCCCATGGGAAACCGCATTTGCTCCGGTTAGCTGCGCGATCTCGATCTGACGTTTGGCGATCAACGGACGGGCAATACTGGTGCCAAGCAGATATTCGCCCTCATATACCGCATTGGCGCGAAACATGGGAAAAACGAAATCACGCACAAATTCTTCACGCAGATCTTCGATGAAGATTTCCTTCACCCCTAATTGTGTCGCTTTTGCGCGTGCCGGTTCTACTTCCTCCCCTTGCCCTATGTCGGCAGTAAAAGTTACCACCTCACACTGATAAGTATCCTGCAGCCACTTTAAAATTACCGATGTATCCAGGCCGCCGGAAAATGCAAGAACAACCTTATTAATTCTGGATACATCCGTTTGCTTTATTTTTTTCATGCCTGGCTCGTCAATAAAAATGCGTGAATTGCGTTCTTTTCAATATAACCCCGCGTTTTATGGACGCCAGATGATCTTCAACAGACATGGAGCAAAGCGCAAGCCATCAAGCGGCTTCTTCGACCGCATCGAAACCCGTGCTTTCCCACCTCTCCCGGTTTTATCCTTGCGGTCATTCAGCAACACCTGATGGTGTCGCGCCAACGGATCCTGATGGAATGGCGGTGCACTTTACCACCCTACCTAAACCGTTCCATTCGCTACAGAAACAGAATGGCAGTTTGAAAATTAGAATTATTCAGATTCTTCCAATCTTCCCAATAGTAGATATTCTATCAGCGCCTTTTGGGTATGCAGACGATTCTCGGCCTCTTCCCATACGATGGACTGAGGACCATCGATAACCTCGGCCGCCACCTCTTCGCCGCGATGGGCAGGCAGGCAGTGCATGAACAGCGCTTCTTTCTTGGCACAAGACATCATTTCCGCATCTACGCGAAAATCGGCAAAGTCTTTTTTGCGCTCCTCGGTTTCCGCTTCAAAGCCCATGCTGGTCCATACGTCCGTCGTAACAAGATCCGCATCTTTCACCGCGTCATGCGGATCCGCAAATTCCTCATAGTGGTCTGTGCCGTAGAGCCCGGCCCGCTCCGGTTCCACTTCGTAACCGCGAGGCGTCGAGACATGCACGTTAAAATCGAACACCTCCGCTGCCTGAAGCCAGGTGTTGCAGACATTATTCGAATCCCCAATCCACGCTACCGTCTTGCCGGAGATACTGCCGAATCGCTCGATAAAAGTAAAAATATCGCCCATGATTTGGCAGGGATGATATTCATCGGTCAGTCCGTTGATAACCGGCACCCGCGAGTGCGCTGCAAAACGCCTGATAATGTCGTGTTCATTGGTTCGGATCATGACGATATCCACCATACGCGAGATCACGCGCGCTGCATCTTCTACAGGTTCGCCCCGACCCAACTGGGTATCCCGGGTTGATAAATAAATCGCCGCGCCGCCTAACTGATGCATACCGGCCTCAAAAGAAAGCCGGGTACGAGTCGAATGCTTATCGAAAATCATGGCGAGAGTGCGATCCTGCAACGGCCAATAGCGCCGGTATTGCTTGAACTCATGCTTGATCCAGCGCGTACGTTCGAACAGATATTCGAACTCCCCTCGGGAAAAATCATTGAACTGTAAAAAGTGCTTGATCTGCATGATATGTTGAACCATAGATTGAGTCGATTTGGAAAAACATGAGCTGGCCGCGTTTTCCAAAACTCCTTTTTTGAGATTTACAATTTTGTCATGCCGCCAAAAATTCTTTCACCAGACCGGACAAGATGGCTACCACCTGTTCAGCTTCGCTCCGTTGAATTACTAGCGGCGGCAGGAGACGCACTACTTTATCCGAGGTTACGTTGATCAAAAGTCCTTTTTTCAACGCGGCTATAACGAGTTCGCCACAAGGCCTGGAAAGCTCGATGCCGATCATCAATCCCTGACCGCGAATTTGTTTTACCTCGGGCAAGCCGGCGAGTTGTGCCTTGAACATACTGCGCATGAAGTCACCCACCTCCAACGCGTTCCTTAGCAAATCCGCTTCTTCGATTACCTTGAGCGTGGTCAGCGCAGCAGTACAGGCCAGCGGGTTACCCCCAAAGGTAGAGGCATGATTGCCGGGCTTGAATACTTCCGATGCCACACCTTTTGCCAGACAAGCGCCTATAGGCACACCCGAACCCAAGCCCTTGGCAAGTGTTACCACATCAGGGACGATGCCGCTGTGCTGGAAAGCGAACCAGTTGCCGCTGCGACCGATTCCACACTGCACTTCATCCAGCATCAGCAGCCAACCGTTCCGATCGCACAAGTGGCGCAATCCCTGAAGATAGCTTGCCTGTGGCACATTCACGCCGCCTTCGCCTTGATAGGGCTCAACCAATATGGCGACGACATTCTTGTTGTGCACGCCCACCTGCGCAACTGCTTCCAGATCATTGTATGGAACGCGCGCAAAACCGGTGAGCAATGGTTCGAAACCTGCCTGCACCTTGCGATTGCCACTCGCAGTCAAGGTTGCCATGGTTCGGCCGTGGAAGGATTTTTCCATGACGATAATGGTGGGCAGATCGATATTTTTACCATGCCCATACAGTCTTGCCAGTTTGATCGCAGCTTCGTTCGCTTCGGCGCCTGAATTGCAGAAAAACGCATTATCCATGCCCGACAGGATGGCGAGTTGGCTGGCTAGTTGCTCCTGCTTTCCGATATGATAAAGATTTGAAGTATGAATAAGCGTCCCTACCTGATGACAAAGCGCTTTTACAAGCGCCGGATGGCAATGCCCCAGGCCGCACACGGCGACGCCGGCGAGAGCGTCGAGATAGCGCTTACCCTCCTCATCCCACAGCCATACCCCCTCTCCTCTTGCAAACGTAACCGGCAACGGGAGGTAGGTATTCATCAAATTGGACATTTAAAGGCCTCAGAATAAATTCTCTGTGAAGTAAACAACCGGAAAAATCCGGATGGTTGTGTGGCGCGGAGCGAAAGCAGAGGGCCAACCATATGAAGTCGAAAAAGGTATCGAGGTAGAGATATCTTCTTGCTGCAGCTCATATGGGGCTGTACTGCCGTGGGGTCCGCAGAGGATTTGTTCAGCGATTCCATAGTGGAGGTATCAATGTTTGCCAAGTCTGAAAGCGGCACGGCGACCTAAGCCGCCGTGCGCCGCAAAAATAATCTTTAGATGCAACCTCTTATCTTTACCTATTTAACCAGCTTTTTCAAGCTCTTTTCCTCAGCAACGGTAAGCAGCCTCAAACAGGGCAGGTAGCCATCGTAAACGATTCCATGTACTTCAACGCGTTTTTGGGAACGCAACATGCTGACCAGGTATTGTACGACCTCGCGCGTAATGGTTTGTCCTGGCACCAGCACCGGGATGCCCGGCGGGTAGGGAGTAATTTGATCCGCGCAAACCTTGCCATCCAGATCGTTATTGATACGTTCCTGCTCATCCAGCAAAGGCATCAATTCGCCACTGCAATAGAACGCGTCACGCGGCAAATACCTGAGAGTGGTAAAACCGGGAATCTCCGGAATCTGATAGAGCCTTCTGGGGGAACGGCCCTCACGCGCGACTCGCATCAGCGCATCATACAGACGCGATACTTTACTCCGGGTAGTGCCAATGGTAAGAAGCAGGGTAAAGGTATTAAATGTAGACTTCTCTACTTGAATATTATAACGCTCGAATAATTCCCGGATCAAATCCTCCACTGTAAAGCCGCAACGGGAAATATCCACGGTGACCTTGGTGCTGTCGAGCTGGATATTGTCATGCTTTACTTCATCAGGCAGCAGATCGGCGAGTTCCAGCACGCGAAAAACGCCGGTGGAATTGATCTGCTCGCGTACCTCCTTCGCCAATTCCAGGGTGCGTGATAACAATTTGTACCCTTCCAGCGTCGCCTGCTTACGGGCAACGTCGAGGCTTGCAATCATGCTGTACTGCGGACTGGTGGAAGTATGCATATTGAAGTTTTCACGAAACAGGTGCTCATTGAAGTCCTAATCATTGACATGAATCATGCTGGACTGAGAGAAAGCCGACAGCACTTTGTGCGTACTCTGGGTAGCGTAATCGGCGCCCGCCTCCAGCGCGGTCGGGCGGAAAGCGGGATGAAAACGGGCAAAACCGTACCATGCTTCGTCGATGATAACTTTTATACCTTTCGCATGAGCTGCCTTGACGATGGGCGGCAAATCATAACGCAAGCCATCGTAAGTGCAACTGGTCAGGATAAGCGCCTGTGCATCTGAATGTTCTTCGATGGCATTGAACAGCGTCTGTTTCGATACCGGTCCATAAACACTGAACTTCTTGTTGACGGAAGAGTCCAGATAAATCGGATGAGCGCCGGATAATACGACTCCATGGTGCACGGACTTGTGACAGTTCCGATCCAGCAACAACTTGTCGCCGGGGGCGAGCAATGTCTGGAATATCACCTTGTTGGCGGTGGACGTGCCATTGGTTGCAAAGAAGGTTCTCCGCGCGCCAAATGCTTTTGCAGCAATCTTTTGCGCTTCGGCGATAACGCCGCTCGGTTCCATCAGCGAATCGAGCATGGGCACCGATACCGACAGATCGGCACGGAAAATATTCTCACCGACAAACTGATAAAAATCGCTGGCCCAAGGGCTGTCGCGTAGCGAATCGCCCGAGGAATGACCCGGCGTATGCCAGGCATCCTTTGCCATCAATACGTAATTTTTGAGCTGATCATAAAAAGGTGTGCGTGCTTTTTCCTGAAGCTGGGCATTAAGGATACGGTACATCCCCCGGTAATCGCGTTCTTCGCGGTAGAAATAGCCATCGACCGTTTCGGTAAAGAGGGCATCCAC
>JBDTHR010000150.1:0-8470 GCA_039936855.1 Nitrosospira sp.
AATCGTATTTGGTATCTGTGCAATTGCATGGGTAACCTGGCAAAAATTCCATCGAAACGCGGTTGCGCCAATACTGGCTGCAACCGCGTTTCTGGCGCTACCTTACGCACACTATGCTTATTCACGCGCTGATGTGGGTCATCTCGCACAGGGTATTTTTCCGTTGTTGGTGGGCTGCCTGGCGCTACTGGCTGCAAAACCCGCCAGGATCAAGTGGCCCTCAGTATTCTTGCTGGGCGGAGCAAGCCTGTGGGTGATGCTTGTCTTTCATCCAGGCTGGCAATGTGCCGCCGGCAAGCAGTGCGTGAATATCGAAGTTTCCGGCAGCGAGCTGAACGTCGGTCCAGATACTGCGGGCGATGTCCGTCTGCTTCGAAAGCTGGCTGATGAATATGCGCCACATGGCCGTAGCTTTGTTGCCGCCCCTTTCTGGCCCGGAGCTTATCCACTGCTTGTGAGAAAATCTCCGATGTGGGAGATTTATGCCCTGTTTCCGCGAAATGCAGTTTTTCAGCAGCGGGAAATCGAACGCATCCGGGCCGCTGAACCCGGCTTTATTTTGATATACGATCTGCCGCTAGATGGGCGAGAGGAATTGCGTTTCCGTA
This sequence comes from Nitrosospira sp., assembly GCA_039936855.1. Classification (GTDB taxonomy): domain Bacteria; phylum Pseudomonadota; class Gammaproteobacteria; order Burkholderiales; family Nitrosomonadaceae; genus Nitrosospira. The sequence continues at coordinate 609 of JBDTHR010000150.1, forward strand.
ATACACATCCGCTAATCCATCAGTACATCGTGAATAACTTCGAGCTGTTGCCCGGTTCGCCGGAGCCGGCCTACCAGATTTATAAATCGCCCTAATCAACCAGGAGGCGAAAGTTGTTGTACTTCAGGCTGGCAGACCCCGCGCATAGATCCGGAGCTATCAGAGGCCGGGCCGCGACCCGAAGTGGTCTGTGCAATGCCGTACATATCGATCGAGCCATTTCCGCTATGGTAAGCGGATGAGCCGTACACTTTTGTGTGAGCAGGTGACCCTTTGCGGATTCTTTTCTACTGATTGGCGTGCGTGGAATCATTGCGTTCTCCTCTGCATCAGGGCGCCGGAGTGAGGAGAATGATGACGTGAATATCAAGCAGGCATGGAATCTGGTCGGCGCTACTTTTTCGTCATGGCTCGATGATTATGCGCCTAGCATGGGCGCAGCATTAGCTTACTACACTATGTTTTCGATAGCGCCGCTGCTGCTGATCGTCATTTCGACCGCGGGCCTGGTCTTCGGCGAGGACGCGGTGCGCGGAGAACTTTTTGGTCAATTACGGGAATTGATGGGTGAGCAGGGAGCGGAGGCCGTGCAGAGCTTGCTTAAAAGCGTCAGTAAGCCGGAGGAGGGTGTGGCTGGAACGATTATTGGCGTGGTACTGCTCGTAATCGGAGCAACAACCGTGTTCGGCGAGTTACAGAATGCATTCGATCGCATCTGGCGCGTTCCCGGAAAAGAAAAAAAAGGAGGTATATGGGCGTTGGTCAAGTCACGCTTGCTATCCTTCGGCGTTGTAGTTGGATTCGGTTTCTTACTGCTGGTTTCGCTTGTGCTCAGCGCCGCAGTGGCGGCATTGGGAAAGTGGTGGGAACCGTTGTTTTCTAATTTCGAAATGTTGGCGACCATTGTAAATTTTATTTTCAGCCTTGCTGTTACGATCGTCGGGTTCGCGATGCTTTACAAATTTATGCCGAAGGTCAAAATACACTGGCGGGATGTATGGGCGGGCGCGGCAGTGACAGCGCTGCTGTTTACCGTGGGCAAGCTGTTGATTGGACTCTATATTGGCAAAAGCGCCATTAGCTCGGGATTCGGCGCTGCCGGGTCGCTCGTAGTTCTGCTGGTTTGGGTTTATTACTCGGCTCAGATTTTTCTACTCGGAGTTGAGTTCACCTGGATATATTCCCATACTCACGGATCACAAAAAAGTGGGGTGTTCTCGAATAACGGCGCTGAAGTTGCGCCGGACAGAAGCAATTCCCTGGAAAAATCAGGATAACAGGCTATGTCTATAAATGTTCAGTATGCCCGATGCTCCGCTCACTAGTCGCCTGTAGGATTTAAAAATTGCAGCGAAAACGTGAAAAAGCAGCAAAATAATGAACCGGCCAGACGCTTTTGCAGTCGCTGTTCACGTCCGACAGGCTGCAAGGGTACGACATGAACTCGCTATGCTGGCGCAGGAAACTGTGCGCGGCGCTCACGCCTCGAGTGATAACGATTGATAAAGAGACTGGACGCGCTCATAGCGCCTCGTTGCGTGAAATTGAAAGGCGCGCGTTGGCATTCGCCGAGGTGATTCATTGGCGAGATCCTCACCAAGCCATTACGTGCGAAGAATACGGGAAGATGCACGACAGCAATTACAGCTGGATTCTCGATTCTAACAGAGTGGAAGGGTTGTCCCCCGGCTTGGATTCCGAGGGACGCATCGTTGCAGCAGCAAGCAACCTTCTATGGGATGAAGCCGGTCAACTTATTGATTAATTTTTGGTATTCCGGAAACCTGTTTCCACTTATCTATCCCTAAGGATCATTTGCTCCCGTTGCCCCAGCGTTCATACGCTTTTCCTAAGTGCGATGCCGCACCGAAAACAAGAAAGACGGGGTGTAACATCTTATTGTTATTTCGCTGAACATCAGGAGCTATCATGAAACGCTATCCGATATTTACAGCTCGGCCCCTGGTACTCGCCGGCGCACTTTCCCTGGCATCTGGGTTGGCGTATGCTCAGGTTGCACCGGGACCGGGGGGTTCCATCGTTGGGCAACCGCCCGGACAAAACAAGAATATTATCGGACAGCCAGTTCCGGGACAAAGTAGCCCCGGTACATATCCACCCGTGTTAGGGGGTCAACCCGACTCCAGAATAATTACGGGCACTGATCCGGTCAAGGATAAATTGAATCGGGCGAATAGAGAAGCTGCCGACATAGATCGGGACGGCAGGATAAGTCCGGAAGAAGCTTCAAGGATGCCGCCCGGTACTCCTGTGATCAAATAGACCGCTGCGGGGGGTCAGCGTCTATTAGTTGTGCCCTTTTTTTCCGGAAAACACTATGGAGGAGAATTCCGATATATGCGCCTACCGGGCACGGAAGCTACTACGTTGTGGTGGATACCGTAGCCGACCCGATACGCCAGGAACCTGGCGACGTCGTTTTTAAAATTACGGCTGCCATCATCTGCGGCTCGAATTTATATCTATATCCAGGAAAAACACCTGCGATCATGAGTGGAGGCATACTGTGCCACGAATTTATGGGGGTAAATGTCCCGCCAGATCCGAGGTGATGGAGCTACCAAAGGGTTATAAAGACTGTCCGCCACAGCTCCCTGTCTGCGACAAGCTGCACCGAGACTGAACAATTCCTTGACTAAATGCCCATTTAGTTTTAAATTGCCGTATCCTTTCTCCCCGTAATATCCGTTCTCTTCAGCAGCTATCTTAAAAGGTCACACATCTATGACTTTAGGTCTTATCGACTTGCCGTGGTGGGGGTATATCGCAGTTATACTGGGCCTTACCCATATTACAATTGCAGGTATAACGATATACCTGCACCGTCATCAGGCGCACCGTTCGCTTGAGTTGCATCCACTCCCCAGCCATTTTTTTCGCTTCTGGTTGTGGCTTACCACCGGCATGGTGACCAAGGAGTGGACGGCAATACACCGCAAGCATCACGCCAAGTGTGAGACTGCGGACGACCCGCACAGTCCGCAAGTGCTCGGCATCAGTAAAGTGCTGAGAGAGGGATCCGAACTCTATCGGAAAGAAGCAAAGAACCTGGAAACGCTGGAAAGATATGGCCATGGCACGCCGGATGACTGGTTGGAGCGCAATGTCTACTCCAGGCATAGTGCCAAGGGCATTGCACTGATGCTGATCATCAATCTTATTTTATTCGGTCCTATTGGACTGACGATCTGGGCGATACAGATGGCATGGGCTCCCGTCATGGCGGCTGGCGTCATCAATGGTGTGGGGCACTATTGGGGCTATCGCACTTTCCAGGCGGAAGATGCCAGCCGCAATATTCTGCCTTGGGGAATCCTCATTGGCGGAGAGGAGTTGCATAATAATCATCACGCCTATGCCACTTCCGCGCGTTTATCGAACAAGTGGTATGAGTTTGACATAGGCTGGATGTATATCTGCATTTTGAAATCGATGGGACTGGCCCAGGTGAAGAAGGTTGCACCCAAATTACGTCTGGATACCGCCAAGACGACTTGCGATCTCGATACGCTGCAAGCTGTTATTTCTCATCGTTACGAGGTGCTGGCGAAATATGCCCAGTCCCTCAAGCATACATTGGCAAAGGAAATTGATCACATGAAGGACGGTACCGCGAATCTTGGCGTAGATCGTTCTACCCTTAGACGTTGGGTTCTTGCCGACTCCAAGACCCTGCAGGAAGACGAGCGTGTCAAGCTGAATCTGGTGCTGAGCAAAACCAGCACGCTTGATAAGGTTTATAAAATGCGCGAGGAGCTTATGGCAGTATGGCAACGCTCGACCGCTTCCAAAGATGAGTTGGTCAAGCAGTTGGAGGATTGGTGTCACCGCGCCGAAGAGAGCGGTATTGAAGTGCTGCAAAACTTCTCCCGCAGGTTACGCTGCTACGCTGCTTAAGCCAAATGTGACAAGCGCTACAAATGTAACACAAACAAAAAACCCGCCGGTGGCGGGTTTTTTGTTGCAGCAAGTTTTAATATCTCTACGCCTCATCCTGGAGGCGGATGGCGCAACCTCCAGCTATGAGGTTATTTGAGTTTGGTTTCCTTGTATTTGACGTGTTTGCGTACGACCGGATCGAATTTCGAAATTTCGATTTTCTCTGGCTTGGTGCGTTTATTCTTGGTGGTGGTGTAGAAATGGCCGGTTCCGGCCGAAGATTCGAGCTTTATTTTTTCTCTCATGATAATGTCCTTATATTCCCAAGCCTGAATGCGGTTTCCCGACTTTTAAATTTTGTCCCCGCGTGCGCGCATTCCAGCCAGCACTGCGTCAATACCATTCTTGTCTATTGTACGGAGCGCTACATTAGACAGGCGCAGGCTGATCCAGCGGTGCTCGCTCTCAACCCAGAATCGGCGGCGCTGCAAATTTGGTAAAAAGCGTCGTTTAGTCTTGTTGTTAGCATGGGAAACGTGGTGGCCGGTCATAGGCTTCTTTCCGGTGACTTCACATACTTGTGCCATGGTGATCCACTCCCGAAATCGGAAAAACCGACATTATATCCCGATTTCACGGATTTCCTCAAATCATATCAGTCCGCGCTCAGCGAACGACATGGCCGTGTCTGCGCCAACAATAAAATGATCGAGGACTTTTACATCTACCAAAGCAAGCGCCTGTTTTAGAGATTGAGTCAGGATTTCGTCAGCCTGGCTTGGCTCCGCAATTCCGGATGGATGATTGTGAGCGAAGATAATGGCGGCTGAGTTATGGTGCAGCGCCCGTTTTACCACTTCGCGCGGGTATACGCTGGTTTGGGTGAGGGTCCCTTTAAACAACTCTTCAGTCGCAATGGTACGATTCTGAGCGTCGAGAAAGATAGCCACGAAGACCTCGTGCTTTTTACCCTGGAGGCTGAGGCGCAGATAATCGCGTACTGATTTCGGTGAGCTCATGGTGTCGCCGGTCTTCAATTGTTCTTCCAATGCACGTCGCGCCATTTCCAACACCGCCTGTAATTGAGAATATTTGGCTGGGCCCATTCCTTTTACCTGGCAAAAAGTGTTTTGATCCGCCGCAAACAGTCCTGTCAGCCCGTTGAAGCACTGGAGCAGTTCTCGCGCCAGATCCACTGCGCTTTTTCCGGCCGTACCCGTGCGCAGGAATATCGCCAGAAGTTCCGCATCGGAAAGGTATGCGGGTCCGTTTTTCAGAAGTTTCTCGCGCGGACGCTCGGATTCAGGCCAGTCGGAAATTGCCATGGTAGTGTGGATGTCAAATAAAAACGTGAAGGTCAGGTGGGAAATCTGAAATCATCGCAGCGGCGAGAGCCATCCTCTGCAATGAGGCGCTGTTTTTAGGTTAAACTCCTTCCTGCTAAAAGTGATCCTGTGATGATGACCGACATGTCCTTACAAAGACAAAACGCCAGACGCCTGCTTTTGGGGCTGACCGGTGGGGTGGCCGCATACAAGGCTGCGGAGTTGGCGCGTCTCTTGATGCATGACGGCGTGGACGTGCAGGCGGTAATGACCCAATCGGCCTGCCATTTCGTCGGTACGGCAACGTTGCAGGCATTAACCGGTAAGCCGGTGTTTACCGAGCTGTGGGACGCGAGCATTGCCAACAGCATGGCTCATATTGATCTTTCGCGCAATGTGGATGCGATACTCATCGCGCCTGCCAGCGCCGACTTTATCGCCAAACTTGCCAATGGTCTTGCGGATGACCTGTTATCGACATTGTGCCTCGCGCGCGATTGCCCCTTGCTGATCGCCCCGGCCATGAACCGGCAAATGTGGGAAAATCCTGCAACTCAGCGGAACCTGGCTACGTTGCGGCAGGATAATGTGGTAATACTCGGTCCCGCCAGTGGCGCCCAGGCATGCGGGGAGACCGGTATGGGCCGCATGCTTGAGGCGCATGAGCTTGCTGAAACGTTACGTTCTTTTTTTCAGCCTAAGCTGTTGCAAGGCACGCGCGTGCTCATCACTGCCGGACCCACATACGAGGCTATTGATGCCGTCAGGGGAATCACCAATTTAAGTTCCGGAAAAATGGGTTATGCAATCGCGTGCGCAGCACTCGAAGCCGGGGCGGAGGTCATTCTCGTTTCCGGTCCTGTTTGCCTTGATGCACCTCCGGCAGCAAAGCTTATCCGGGTGACGAGCGCGCAAGACATGCTCGGAGCCGTGGAAAAAGAAATTCGGGGTGTCGACATTTTTATAAGTGTCGCGGCTGTAGCCGACTACCGCGCCAAAAGCACCAGTAAACAGAAGACAAAGAAAACCAGCCATAACATCACACTTGAACTGATACCCAATCCTGATATTCTTGAATATGCGGCAGGGCTTGCCCATCCGCCTTTCTGTGTAGGTTTTGCCGCAGAGACGGAAAATCTTGAGGAGAATGCCGAAATCAAGCGGCGCAAGAAGAGGCTGCCGCTTCTTGTCGCAAACCTGGTCCAGGACGCGATTGGTTCTGAGGATTGTACATTGACTCTACTTGACGACGCAGGCAGGCATCATTTGCCGCGAGCGCAGAAAATAGAGCAGGCACGGCGTTTGATTAAACATATTTTTTTGCTGCAGGAAAAAAAGGGTGAATAAAATCCTGAGATTGGCATGTTAAAGATAGACATCAAGATACTCGACTCACGTCTGAAGCACCAATTGCCGGCTTATGCTACGCTAGGTTCGGCTGGGCTTGATCTGCGGGCCTGCACGGAACATGTAATGACAATCGCACCAGGCGAGGCTAATCTCATCCCCACCGGTATCGCCATTCATCTTGCGGATCCAGGACTTGCCGCCATGGTGCTTCCCCGTTCGGGGTTGGGCCACAAGCATGGCATTGTGATGGGGAACCTGGTCGGGCTGATCGATTCTGATTACCAGGGGCAAATATTCGTGTCATGCTGGAACCGGGGACAGGTACCTTTTCTATTGAATCCACTGGAGCGGATCGCGCAACTGGTCGTGGTACCGGTCGTACAGGTCGATTTCAATGTTGTAGATGACTTTACGCAAAGTCATCGGGGAACAAACGGGTTTGGCAGTACCGGCAAACATTAAACCTGCCAGCAGTTGACCCCTTATATTTCAGCTTGACGCCATGCTAAACAAAGCGCTTTTATTTCACCTGAATTTTGTTTTCCTGATGAGTTTGCTCCGAGGAGAATTACGCATTTTTTACGACACATGGCCACGTTATGGTTCCCTGGGATGGTACGGCCATTCCCGGTTGTTGCGCTTCGCCTGGTACTCCCAAAATCGTACACGTCAACCTGTCTCGCTGCTGGATTCAGGGTGGCGTATTCTTGCGATGTTTTTTGTTTTTCTTCTATCGGCGCCGGTCAATGCGGAAATGCCGGTACGCCAACTCGCAATTTCAGGTCATACTCTTCGCGTCGAGGTTGCGCATACCGACACCACGCGCTCACAGGGGTTGATGTCCCGGCAATCGATGGACAATAATGACGGAATGCTATTTATATTCCTGGAGGCCGGGCACCACAGCATGTGGATGATGAATACGGATATTCCGCTAAGTGTCGCCTTTCTGGATGAGAAAGGGGTGATACTCAACATCGAGGACATGACGCCCCGGACGGCAACGGCGCACGGTTCGGCCGGTGCGGCGAAATATGCTATTGAAACGAATCTTGGCTGGTTTTCGGCAAGAAACATAAAGGCAGGCGAGCGAATCATGGGCCTCGATAAAATGCCGGTAGCGGAATAACCAGATTTCCGTTGCCGGATTCCATGACTGCAGTTGACTTGCCTTTAACGCATGCCCGGAAGCATTCCCTTCATGCTTCTAAGCATTTTTGTCATCCCGCCTTTGCTCATCATTTTCATCATCTTCTGTGCTTGCTCGAATTGAGACAGCAAGCGGTT